>NZ_JAALEE010000233.1:0-10482 GCF_014145265.1 Dietzia sp. CW19
TGCTCATCGTCACCCCGGCGTCCAGGGCCTCGGCCAGGTCCATCAGCTCCTGCCGGGCCCCGGCAATGCCGCGCCCGGCGAGGATGGCGATGCGCTCCCCCGCGTCCAGCAGCTCGACCGCGCGGGCCACGTCGTCCTCGCGCGGCGAGACCACCCCGTGCGTCCACTCGGGCGCGGTCACGACGACCCCGTGCTCCTGACCGTCGTCCCCGGCCAGCTCGGGCGCCGGCGCGTTCTGCACGTCATGGGGGATCACCACCACGACCGGGGTCCGGTGCGTCAGGGCGGCGCGGAACGCCCGGTCGATCACCATCGGCAGCTGGTCGGCGGCGACGACGGTCTGCAGATAAGGCCCGGCCACGTCGGCGAACACGCTGCTCAGGTCGATCTCCTGCTGGTGACCGGAGCCGAGCACGCCCGTGTGCTGCTGAGCCACCAGCGCCACCACCGGAACGCTGTCCAGCTTGGCGTCGTACAGGCCGTTGAGCAGGTGCACGGCACCCGGGCCCTGTGTGGAGTTGACCACTCCCACCCCGCCCGAGTACTTGGCGTCGGCCACCGCCATGAACGCCGCGGACTCCTCGTGCCGCGCCCGCATGAACCGCGGTGCCACGTCGGACCGCTGCAGCGCGCCGAGTATCGGGTTGTTCCCGTCCCCGGCGTATCCGTAGATCCGTTCCACATCCCAGGCGACCAGTCGTTCGACGACGAGGTCGGCCACCGTCTTGTCGTGGGTCATCTGTGTCCCCTCTCCGATTGACGGCCCTGCTGGTGGGCCCCACCGTAGGGGCCGCACAGGCGGGCCTCCACCGGTACCGCGCAACGACGTGGTCCCCGTCAGACCCAGCCCTTATCCTTTCGGGGACGGTCCGCTCGCCGGACGCGAACCCGACACCGGCACGCCACGCCGCCCGAGGAGACTTGATGACGACACCCGACACCGACCGCTCGCAGACCGCGGTCATCGTCCTGGCCGCCGGTTCCGGCACCCGGATGAAGAGCGCGACCCCCAAGATGCTGCACCGGGTGTGCGGCCGGACGATGCTCGGGCACGCGCTGCACGCCGCGGCCGGGATCCACCCGGAGCAGATCGTCGTGGTGGTGGGGCACCAGCGTGAGCAGGTCGGGGCCGCGGTCGCCGAACTCGCCGTCGACCTGGGTGTCCCGGTGACCACCGCGGTGCAGGAGGAGCAGAACGGCACGGGCGACGCGGTGGCCGCGGGCATGGCCGCCCTGCCCAACGACTTCTCGGGAACGGTGCTGGTCACCACCTCGGACATCCCCCTGCTGGACGCGGACACCCTCCGCGAGGTGGTCACGCGCCACGACCTCCGGCCACGCGCCTCGGTCACCATCCTGACCTCCACGGCCCCCGACCCCACGGGGTACGGGCGGATCGTGCGGAACGACGACGGCGAGGTGCTCAGGATCGTCGAGCACAAGGACGCCTCGGACGACGAACGGGCGATCGACGAGGTCAACTCCGGCATCTACGCCTTCGACGCCCGCGTCCTGCGGGAGAAGCTGGGCGAGCTGGGCACCGACAACTCGCAGGGCGAGTTGTACCTGACCGACGTCATCCAGTTGGCGCGTCAGTCCAACGGGCTCATCCGCGGCCACCGTGTCGAGGACGCCGATCTGGTGGCCGGGGTCAACGACCGCGTCCAGCTGGCCGGGCTGGCCGCCGAGATGAACCGCCGCCTGTGTGAGACGGCCATGCGCGCCGGCGCGACGATCGTCGATCCGGGCAGCACCTGGGTGGACGTGGACGTCCGCATCGGCCGGGACGTCACCATCCTGCCGGGCACCCACCTCACCGGCTCCACCGTGATCGGCGACGGCGCGACCGTCGGACCCGACACCACCCTGCAGGACACCACGGTCGGCGAGGGCGCGAGCGTCATGCGCACCCATGCCGTCGGCGCGAGCATCGGGCCCGGGGCCGAGGTCGGCCCGTTCGCCTACCTCCGTCCGCAGGCGGAGCTCGGCGAGCGCAGCAAGATCGGCACCTTCGTGGAGGTCAAGAAGTCGAGCATCGGGGCGCACACCAAGGTCCCGCACCTGACCTACGTGGGCGACGCGACCATCGGGGAGCACACCAATATCGGGGCATCCAGCGTCTTCGTCAATTACGACGGGGTGAACAAGAACCGTACAGTGATCGGCGATCACTGCCGCACCGGTTCGGACACCATGTTCATCGCACCGGTGACCGTCGGAGACGGGGCCTATTCGGGCGCGGGTACCGTGATCAAGAACGACGTCCCGCCCGGGGCCCTGGCGGTGTCCGGCGGACGACAGAGGAACATCGACGACTGGGTGATCGAGTACCGACCGGATTCCGGCTCGGCCGAGGCCGCCCTACGTACCCGGAACGACTCCTAGAAGGACGGACTCACCGAGTGAGCGAGTGGATCGACAACCAGAAGAACCTGATGTTTTTCGCGGGGCGTGCGCACCCCGAACTCTCGGATCAGGTCGCCGCCGAGCTGGGGATCGAGGTCACCCCCCAGACCGCCCGCGACTTCGCCAACGGGGAGATCTTCGTCCGCTTCGAGCAGTCTGTCCGCGGCTGCGACGCGTTCGTGCTGCAGAGCTGCCCGGCGCCGCTGAACAAGTGGATCATGGAGCAGCTCATCATGATCGACGCCCTCAAGCGCGGCAGCGCCAAGCGGATCACGGCCGTGCTGCCGTTCTACCCGTACGCGCGGCAGGACAAGAAGCACCGTGGTCGTGAGCCCATCTCGGCCCGCCTGATCGCCGATCTGCTCAAGACCGCCGGCGCCGACCGGATCATCACGGTCGACCTGCACACCGACCAGATCCAGGGCTTCTTCGACGGCCCGGTCGACCACATGCACGCCCAGGGCCAGCTGTCGGACTACGTGCGTGAGCACTACGGCACGGACAACATCTGCGTGGTCTCCCCCGACGCCGGCCGCGTCAAGGTGGGCGAGAAGTGGGCCGACGCCCTCGACGGTGCGCCCCTGGCGTTCGTCCACAAGACCCGCGACCCCAACGTGCCCAACCAGGTCAAGTCCAACCGCGTCGTGGGTGACGTCGAGGGACGCACCTGTGTGCTGATGGACGACATGATCGACACCGGCGGCACCATCGCCGGCGCCGTCAAGGTCCTCAAGGACGCCGGTGCCGGCGACGTGATCATCGCCTGTACCCACGGTGTCTTCTCCGACCCGGCGGCCGAGCGGCTGGCCACGTGCGGGGCCAAGGAGGTCATCACCACCGACACGCTGCCGATCCCGCCGGAGAAGCGGTTCGACAACCTCACCGTGCTGTCCATCGCCCCGCTGCTGGCCCGGACCATCCACGAGGTCTTCGAGAACGGCTCGGTGACCAGCCTGTTCAACGGGAACGCCTGACATGTCCGCGGACGCCGCGGGTCGCGCCACGATCTACCACAACCCGCGCTGTTCGAAGTCCCGGCAGGCGCTCGACCTGCTGCGCGAGCGGGGGGTCGAGCCGACTGTGGTCAAGTACCTCGACACCCCGCCCACGGTCGCCGAGCTCCGCACCCTCATCTCCGATGCCGGGCTGACGGTACGGCAGGCCGTGCGGGTCAAGGAGGCCGAGTTCACCGAGCTGGGTCTGCTCGAGGCCTCGGACGAGGAACTGCTCGAGGCGATGGTGGCGCACCCCCGGCTCATCGAGCGGCCCTTCGTCGTCACCGGCAAGGGCACCCGCCTGGCGCGGCCCACCTCGGCCGTCGAGGAGATCCTCTGACGGTTGGGGGGATCGCCGTGACCCGGAGCCCGGGGTGCCCGGCGTGACCCGGAGCCCGGCGTGACCCGGAGCCCGGAGCCCGGCGTGATTTGGGGGCCGGGCTCCGCGCCGCTAGGCTGATCGGGTCATCTCGGCGAGGGAGGGCCCGGCAAGGGCCACTCCGTTATCGACGCGATCATTGTCGGTGTGGTCCCCGGTGGGCCGCCCCGGGCGATCGTCTCGGTCGCCGGGGAGGTCTCCGCCCGCAGAGCGCACGCGCGCTCCCCACCGACAGAAGGTTCACCATGGCCAAGGAAATCAACAACCTCAAGACCACCATCCGCACCGAGTTCGGCAAGGGCTCCGCCCGCCGCGCCCGTCGCGAGGGCCAGGTCCCCGCAGTGCTCTACGGCCACCACACCGAGCCGCGTCACCTCCTCCTCAACACCCTCGAGTTCGCGGCGGTGCTGCGTGCGCACGGCACCAACTCGCTGCTCACCCTGGACATCGAGGGTGAAGAGCAGCTCGCGCTGCCCAAGCAGATCGACGTGCACCCGCTGACCCGCGTCATCGAGCACACCGACCTGCTGGTCGTGCGCAAGGGCGAGAAGGTCACGGTCGAGGTCTCCGTCACGGTCGTCGGCGACGCCGCCCCGGGCACTCTCGTGACCCAGGACGCCAGCTACGTCGAGATTGAGGCCGACGCCACCCTCCTGCCCGAGGGCTTCGAGGTCTCGGTCGAGGACGCAGAGGCCGGCCTCCAGATCACCGCCGCCGACATCGAGCTCCCCGCCGGCAGCACCCTGGTCTCCGATCCCGAGACCCTGATCGTCAACGTGATCGAGGCGCCGACCGAGGCGGACCTCGAGTCCGAGGAGGAGGCAGCCCCCCAGGGTGAGGCCGCCGAGGACGCCGCCCAGGCCGCCGAAGACGCGTGATCCCCCGCGCCGCGGCCTGAGCTGCGGTGACCCCGGCCACGGGCCCGCTGCCGACCATCGAGTCGGAGCGGGCCCGCGGTCGATTCCGGAACCCCTCGTCCGGACGCACCGGCCGGCTGGTCCTGACCGCAGAGGAGATCTAGCCGCAGTCGAGACCTAGCCCCGAATGAGGCCCACGGCCAGGACGACCATCATCACCGCGATCCCCGCGTCCAGCACCCGCCACGCCCCGGGCCTGGTGAACACTCCGCGCAGGGCCCTGCCCCCGAAACCGATCAACGCGAACCATGCCGTGCCGGCGAGGAACGCCCCGGCCGCGAACACCCAGCGCAGATCCCCCGCCTGCTGGTTGGCGAGGGTCCCCAGGAACACCACGCTGTCCAGATAGGCGTGGGGGTTGAGCCAGGTGAACGCCGCGCACGCCGCCACCGCGCCCAGGGTCGAGGGGATCCGTGCGTCGCCGTCCACCTGCAGCCCGCTGCCGGGGCGCAGGGCGCGGGATGCGGCAAAGGCGCCGTAGGCCAGCAGGAACACCACCCCGAACCACTTCATCACCGTGATGGCGGCGGGCGCGGACTCGACCAGCGCCCCGACCCCGGCCACGCCGAGCAGGATCAGGGCCGCCTCGGACAGGACGCAGAAGATCACGATCGGAACCATCGCCACGTCGCCGCGGATCGAGCGTTGGAGGACGTAGGCGTTCTGTGCGCCGACGGCGGCGATGAGCCCGAGGCCCATGCCGGCGCCCATGAGAAGCGTGGAGGTGGTGGTCACGTCCCCACGCTAGGGTCGCGATGGATGTAGCGCTACTACAGTTCCTTGGTTAGCATTAGCCTCACTTATGGACGCACTTCACCTGGACCAGCTGCGCACCCTCGTGGCCGTCGTCGACCTCGGTTCGTTCGACGCGGCCGCCACCCACCTCCACCTCACGCAGTCCGCGGTGTCCCAGCGGATTCGAGCGCTGGAGGACTCGGCCGGCCGAATCCTGGTCCGCCGGGACCGCCCGGTCACGGCGACCGACTCCGGCGAGACAGTGCTCCGGACCGCACGGCAGATGCTCCACCTCGAGGAATCCCTGTCCCGCGAGTTCGACGGAGCGGGCACCCCGACAGAGCATGTGGTCCTGGCGGTGGCGTGCAACTCCGATTCGCTGGCCACCTGGTTCCTCGACGCCATGACCGAGGTCCACTCCTCGGGCCGGGTGGTCTTCGACCTCCGCCGCGAGGACGAGTCGTTGTCCTCCCAGCTCCTCCGGCGGGGCGAGGTGATGGCAGCGGTGACCAGCGAGTCCCGACCCGTCCAGGGGTGCCGGTCACTGCCGCTGGGGTCGATGCGGTACCTCGCGTGCGCCAGTCCCGGGTTCGTGGCCCGGCACCTGCGGGACGGTTCGCCCACGACCGCGCTGGGCCGAGCCCCCATCGTCGACTTCGATCGCAGCGACGCCCACCAGAACCACCACTACCGACGGTTGGCCCGCCGCGAACCGACCGGACCCCGACACTTCGTGCCCAGTTCGCACGACCACGTCCGGGCCATCGCCGCAGGGCTGGGCTGGGGCCTGGTCCCCGAGCGACTGGCCACACCGTGGCTGGTCTCCGGCGAGCTCGCCGAGGTCTCCCCCGACCGCCCCCTCGACGTCCCACTGTTCTGGCAACACTGGAGACTCCAGTCCCCCGACCTCGACGCCCTGACGGCGGCGGTACTCGAGACGGCCCGGGCCGAGCTGCAGGCATGACGGCCCGAGCCGGAGCGGAGGCGAGCGGGTGGGGAGTCGACCGACGGGAGCGGCGACCGACTCCGTCTGGGACCATGGGTCCGTGAGTACCGCTGACGCCCCCGGACCCAGACTCGTCGTGGGCCTGGCCAACCCCGGTCCCGACTACGAGGGCACCCGACACAACATCGGCTGGGACGTGCTGGTCGAGCTCGCCTCCCGCGCCCTTCCCATGCCCGCGAGCTTCTCCACGCACAAGCGGACCAACTGCGAGGTCGCCCAGACGCGGTTGGCCGACCAGGCCGTGGTCCTGGCCCGTCCGCGGAGCTACATGAACCTGTCCGGGGGCCCCGTCGCGGCGGTGGCGAAGTACTTCTCCGTCGCCCCCACCGAGGTGATCGTGGTGCACGACGAGATCGACATCGACTTCGGCCAGGTCCGCCTCAAGCGCGGCGGCGGCGAGGGCGGGCACAACGGCCTGCGCTCGGTCACCAGTGCCCTCGGCACCCGGGACTACATCCGCGTCCGCGCGGGGGTCGGTCGCCCGCCGGGACGCATGGCGATGGCGGACTACGTCCTCAAGCGCTTCTCTAAGCTCGAGCAACCCGACGTGCCGTTCCTGGTCCAGGACGCTGCCGACGCCGTCGAACTGCTCCTCACGCACGGGCTGGAGACCGCCCAGAACCAGGTCCACTCCGCGTGAGCCGTCCCCGGCGGCTGCGACGTGACGCCGCTCGGGGCGCGGGGGCACTGACGGGCCGGTGCAGGAGCGCACGACCGGCTCGTGGGGCGATCACATGTCGTACAGCTCTCGCAGCCGGTCGAGAAGCGCCACGAGCGCCCCGCTCTCCAGCGACGCCGCGACCTCACCCTCGCTGAACCTCTCGGACCGCATCATCCAGGTGAGCAGCGCGACGGCCAGCTCCTCGTCGGAGTCCCGGGCCAACGCCACGAGATCAGGTGCCCGGCTGCCCATTCCGTGCCCACCTCGCCGCTGGAGCGTCCGCCGGTACTCGACATCGGTCAGCGCTCCCCCGTTGCAGACCTCCATGACCTTCTCGGTGTCGCGGTCGTAGATCGGGTACCGGAGGTTATACGAGCCGTCCTCGTTCTGACCGCCCCCGGACCACACGACCGAGCGGACACCACGCAACCGCTCGACCGCCGGGAGCAGGTCGCGTAGCGCGGCCCTCCGCTCCTCGCGTACCCGTGCGTCCCCGACCACAGAACCGTCCCTGCTCGCACTCATTCCCGTCTCCGCTCCGGCGCGTCCGGTGACGCCGCCACTGCGCACCGTAGGCGCCGGGTCCGACATCGCGCCCCGCGTGACCTCGCCTTTCGCGTGCGCCCGCAGACCCCGGGCGGCGCACCGGCGGATTGGGTGCTCGAACGTGGACGGACGTACCCTGGGATGACGACGGCGAGGGCCGCCGGAGCACCGAGGAGGACGCGTGACGGAGACCGCCGAGGACACCGGGACGACCGGGCAACCCGCTGGTCCCGACAGGTCCGGGGCCCACACGGACGTACGCTCCGAGGTCGCCCGACGCCGCACCTTCGCCGTGATCGCCCACCCGGACGCCGGCAAGTCCACGCTCACCGAGGCGCTCGCGCTGCACGCGCGGGTCATCACCGAGGCCGGCGCCGTCCACGGCAAGTCCGGTCGCCGCGCCACCGTGTCGGACTGGATGGAGATGGAGAAGGCCCGCGGCATCTCGGTCAGCTCCACGGCACTGCAGTTCACCTACAAGCCGGCCGGGGCGCCGGACGACGACGAGCCGTACGTCATCAACCTGGTGGACACCCCCGGGCACTCCGACTTCTCCGAGGACACCTACCGCGTCCTCACCGCGGTCGATGCCGCGGTCATGCTCATCGACGCCGCCAAGGGCCTCGAGCCGCAGACGCTGAAGCTGTTCCGGGTGTGCAAGCACAACGGGCTGCCCATCATCACGGTGATCAACAAGTGGGACCGGCCGGGGCAGGCGCCGCTGGAACTGCTGGACGAGATCACCGAGCAGATCGGCCTGGTCCCCACCCCCCTGTTCATGCCCGTGGGCATCGCCGGCGACTACCGGGGTCTGCTCCGCCGCGGCCCCGAGGGGGCGCCGGAGGAGTACATCCACTTCACCCGCACCGCCGGCGGCTCGACCATCGCCCCGGAGGAGCACTACGACCCGGCCGCCGCCGCCGAGCGTGAGGGCGAGGTCTGGGAGACCGCCGTCGAGGAGTCCGAACTGCTCTCCGCCATGGGTCAGGACCACGACCAGGAGCTCTACCTGGCCGGCGAGACCAGCCCGGTGATCTTCGCCTCCGCGATGCTCAACTTCGGCGTCCACCAGATCCTCGACGCGTTGGTCGAGCTGGCCCCGCCGCCGCACGCGTGGGACACCGTCACCGGTGCGCCGCGTGAGACCTCGGATCCGTTCTCCGCGGTCGTGTTCAAGGTGCAGGCCGGCATGGACGCCGCGCACCGCGACAGGCTCGCGTTCATGCGCGTGGTCTCCGGCGAGTTCGAGCGCGGCATGGTGGTCACCCACGCCCAGTCCGCCAAGCCGTTCACCACGAAGTACGCGCTCACCGTCTTCGGCCGCGACCGCACCACCGTCGAGACCGCCTACCCGGGCGACGTGGTGGGCCTGGTCAACGCCACCGCGCTGGCCCCCGGCGACACCCTCTACACCGGTAAGAAGGTGCAGTTCCCGCCGATCCCCCAGTTCGCCCCCGAGCACTTCGCCGTGGTCCGCGCGCACTCGCTGGGCAAGTACAAGCAGTTCCGCAAGGCGATCGACCAGCTGGCCGCCGAGGGCGTGGTTCAGATCCTGCGCAACGACACCCGCGGCGACGCGAACCCGGTCATGGCGGCGGTCGGGCCCATGCAGTTCGAGGTGGTGACCGCCCGCATGAAGACCGAGTTCAACGTCGAGGTCGTCGTCGACAACCTGCCCTACTCCATCGCCCGCCGCACCGACGCCGCCTCGGCCGACGAGCTCGGCCGCCAGCGCGGAGTGGAGGTGTTCCAGCGCACCGACGGCGAGCTGCTGGCCCTGTTCGGCGACAAATGGCGTCTGCAGTACATCAGCAAGGAGATGGATCACCTCACCATCGAACCGCTGGTCGCCGACACCAACTGACCCTCGAGTCACACACGCCTCACCGGGCCCGCGAAAGCTCTGAACAACCGTCCAGAAATTGCTCGGATAGGGCTCGGAACGGCCCACCCTTGGTTAACCCCGGTGATTCACGGGGATCTGCGGATCGCTGGGCGAAAATAGACCGAAGTGCTTCCTGAACAGGGGAAACTGGGACTTGTCTAAGGTTCCATGTTCTCCAGCAGAAAGCACTCGGTAGGTGAAGCTTACTTCGTGGTCGGCCGGGCTGTCCGTTACTGCTGATGGTGTCGGGGTGGTCTCTCATGCCGGGGCCATCGCTCCGCGCCTTCTGGCTGATCAGGTCGGTCTGACCGCCGCGCTGTCAGGGGCCATGGCCCGCCGCCGGTTCATCCCGATCCACGATCGCGGCCGGGTGTTGATCGACGTCGCGGTGATGCTGGCCGATGGCGGCGAGTCCATCTCAGACATCGGCGTCCTGCGCCACCAGTCTGGCGCCCTGGGCCCGGTGGCCTCGGCGCCGACAGTGTGGCGCACACTCGATGAGGTCACTGCCGGCAAGCGCAAGAAGATCCAGGTGGCGCGTGCTCGGGCACGGCGGCACGTGTGGTCCCACCTGCCCGGCGGGGTGCCCGCATCCAAGTGCGCGGGCCGGGACCTGGGATCGACGATCGTTCTCGATGTGGACGCCACCATCGTGGTCACCCACAGCGAGAAGGAACATGCAGCTCCGACGTATAAGCGCACGTTCGGCTACCACCCGATCGGCGTGTGGTGCGACAACACAGAAGAGTTCCTCGCCGCGAGCCTGCGCCCGGGCAACGCCGGGTCCAACACCGCCGCCGACCACATCGACGTCCTGGGCCAAGCCATCGCGCAGATCCCCGCCACCCGCCGGCGTGACCTGCTGATCCGCTCCGACGGCGCCGGCGCCTCCCACGACCTGATCGACTGGATCACCGAACAGAACCGCATCCGCGGTCGACAGGTGGAGTAC
>NZ_JAALEE010000233.1:10576-12752 GCF_014145265.1 Dietzia sp. CW19
AGCCGCGTGGGGACCAGCGCTCAACCCCAACGGGGACATCCGCGACGGGGCCGACATCGCGGAGCTGACCGGGTTCCTCTCCCCACGGATGCTCGCAAAGTGGCCAGACGGGATGCGGGTCATCGTCCGCCGCGAACGGCCCCACCCGGGTGCTCAGTTGTCGATGTTCGAGGAGATCGACGGGTGGCGCTACCAGGCATTTGTCACCAACACCAGCGCCGGGCAGCTGCAGTTCCTTGAAGCGAGGCATCGGGCTCACGCCCGGGTCGAGGACCGCATCCGCCACGCCAAAGACACCGGGCTCGGCCGGCTCCCCTCACGCGAGTTCGCGCTCAACCAGGCCTGGCTGGTGGCAGTGATGATCGCCGCAGATCTGGTGGCGTGGACGCGGATGCTGGCCTGTACCGGCGAGGCCGCAGTCCTCGCCTTGTGCGAGCCCAAAGCCTTGCGCTACCGCTTCCTGCACGTCGCAGCCCGACTGACCCGTAGCGGACGACGGCGAAAAGTGAAGATCCCGGAAACGTGGCCCTGGGCCGTCGCGATCGTCGCCGTGTTCAACACGATCGCCGCGATCCCCAAACCAGCCTGACCTCACTGGGGTGTATCAAAGATCTTGGACAACCTCTTGAGGCGAGAGGATCGAGATCATGGCAGCGAGTTCGAGGCGGAAGTTCAGTCCGCAGTTCAAGACCGAGGCGGTGCAGCTGGTCCTGCAGAGTGACCGCTCGATTGCCGAGGTGGCCGGGGAGTTGGCGATCAACCCGGGCACCCTGGGCAACTGGGTTCAGAAGCACCGGCAGGCCAATCCGGAGCCGGACACGTCGATGAGTCCGGCCGACCACGGCAGGCTGGCCGAGCTCGAGGAGCAGAACCGCAAGCTGAAGATGGAAAATGAGTTCCTAAAAAAAGCCGCGGCCTTCTTCGCCCGGGAGCAGGACTGAACGAGAAGTCAGCCCTGATCGAGGCGGAGAAGGCGAACTTTCCGATCGACTGGATGTGCGCCCAGCTCGGCGTGGCCCGCTCGTCGTTCTACGCGTGGCGCGCCCGCGCCGGGCAGGTTACAGCCACCCAGGCGCGCCGCGAAGCGCTGAAGATGGAGGTCGAGCGCGTTTTCCATAAGCAGCGCGGCACTGCCGGGTGCCGGCGCATCGCTGCCATTCTCAATGACGAGGGGCACCCGGCCTCGGTGGGGCTCGTGGCCGACCTGATGCGCGAGCTCGGCCTGGCGGCGATCCAGCGCAAGGCCTACAAACGCACCACCGTCCCGGACGAGAAAGCCCAAGTCTTCGCCGACAAGCTGGGCCGCGACTTCGCCCCGAGCAGTCACCGCCCCGGCACCGCACTGGTCGGCGACATCACCTACCTACGCACCGGCCAGGGGTGGCTGTACCTGGCCACCGTGATCGACCTGGCCACGCGCAAGGTGATCGGGTGGCAGACCGCTGAGCACATGCGCGCCAGCCTGGTCGTCGACGCCCTGGAAATGGCCCGTACGCAGGGCCAAGCCGCCGAAGGGGCAATATTTCACTCCGACCACGGGTCTCAGTACACCTCCGACGAATTCGTCACCTACTGCACCCAGCACGGGTTCCTGCAGTCGATGGGCCGCACCGGGGTGTGCTGGGACAACGCCGCGGCGGAGACGTTCTTCGCCACCCTGAAAAACGAGATGTACCACCAGCAGGTGTTCCATACCCGCGCCCGAGCACGGTTCGCCGTCGCCGAGTACATCGAGGTGTTCTACAACCGTCAAAGACCGCACTCCAGCCTGGGCTACCGCACCCCGGCCCAGGCATGGGCCGACGCCCACAATCCCGCCGCCGAGGACCTAACCGAGGCGGCCTGACACACCCGACATCACCGAGGACCTGTCCACAATCCTTGACACAGCCCACACATGCCCGCCCACGACATCACCACCCGGGGACCCGCCCACCGGCAGCGCCAGCCGGCACACACGCACGCCTACCCACGAAATCGATCCCGCCGTCAACCGACAGCAGCAGTCACACCGGCCCGTGAATCAGCGGGGCTAAGGTGGTGCGGGTGAGGATGAGCACCGGTAGAGGATGTCGCCTGCGACAGGCGAGGTCACGGTCTGCGCGAACACGGGCCTGGCACTGCTCCCGGCCGGCGGCCAGGCTGTGTACCGGTTGGCTAAACCTTCCTATGGGGT
>NZ_JAALEE010000233.1:12762-20272 GCF_014145265.1 Dietzia sp. CW19
GCGGCGACACCCCGGCCGTGGCGTGCGATCACTACCACCGCCACGCCGAGGACGTCCGCGACCTGGCCGACCTGGGCGTCGAGGACTACCGCTTCTCGATCTCCTGGTCTCGGGTCCTGCCCACCGGGCGCGGGCAGGTCAACCGGCCCGGCCTGGACTTCTACTCACGTCTCGTCGACGACCTCCTGGCGGCCGGCATCCGCCCGGTGCCCACTCTGTACCACTGGGACCTGCCGCAGGCCCTGCAGGACGAGGGCGGCTGGCTGAGCCGGGACACCTCGCACGCCCTGGCCGACTACGCCACCGTGGTGGTGGACGCCCTCGGCGACCGCGTCACCCGGTGGCTCACGCTCAACGAGATGAACGTCCACACCCTCTACGGCCACGGGCTCACCGATCACGCGCCCGCGCTCGGGATGGGGCTGGACTGCCTGCCCGTGGCCCACAACCTGCTCCGCGCGCACGGGCTGGCGGTCGGGGCGATCCGCGCCGCCGGTGCCCACCACGAGGTCGGGGTGGTCCAACAGCACTTCCCCGTCTCCGCCGCGACCGACTCCGCAGAGGACGTCGAGGCCGCCGAGATGTTCCGCATCCTCACCAACTGGTTGTTCTCCGATCCGATCCTCCGGGGCACCTATCCGGAGGACTGGGTGGCCGAGCTCGTCATGACCGCCGCGGGGCTGACCCCGGACCAGCTCGAGCAGGACCTCGTCGTCATCTCGGGCCCCCTCGACCTCTACGGCGTCAACTATTACGAACCCACGGTGATCGAAGCCCCCCGCGAGGACACGGACTACTCCGGGGTCCTCGAGGTCGACTTCCCGGAGGACATGCCGTTCCGCCCCGTGCGGATCGAGGGTGTGGAGCGGACCGACTTCGACTGGCCCGTCGTGCCGTCGGGTCTCACCGACATCCTCACGACACTCCACGAGAGGTACCCGGGGTTGCCGCCGGTGACGATCACCGAGAACGGGTGCTCGTACCACGACGGCCCCGGAGCGGACGGGGCCGTCCACGACGAGCGCAGGATCGACTACCTGCGCGCGCACCTGGCGGCGGTGGTGGACGCGGTCGACGCCGGCGTGGACGTGGACGGCTACTACGTGTGGTCGGCGATGGACAACTTCGAATGGGCCGCCGGGTACGCCGAGCGCTTCGGTCTGGTGCACGTGGACCACACCACCCTCACGCGGACCCGCAAGGCCTCCTGGTACTGGTATCGCGACCTGATCGCCCGGCACCGGGAGCGAGTCGCAGGCTTTGGTCCGACACGGGCCTCCGGGGCGCATCCGGCGGTCTAAGCTGGGCAGATGACCACCGATTCGGCCACCGGGCGCCGTCGAACTCTGGGCCTTGTCAGCGTGTGCGCGTCCGTCGCGCTCCTCGGTTCGGCGTGCGGGACACCGGTGGCCACACCCGGCCCCGACGAGAGCCCGGCCGCCTACTCGGGCCTCGAGGTGAACGAGGACCGGATCGACTACGCGGTCGGCAAGGTCACCGACATCGTCGAGGAGGAGATGGACGCCTCCGGTATCCCGGGCGCGGCCGTGGCCGTGGTGCACGGCGGCGAGGTGGTCCTCGCGGAGGGGTTCGGCGTCCGTGACACCGGCACGGGCGCCGAGGTGGATGCGCGGACCGTGTTCCCGTTGGCCTCGATCTCCAAGTCGGTCAGCGCCACGGTGGTGGCAGCGGAGAGCGCCGACGGCCAGGTCGACTGGTCCACGCCCGTCAGCGAGTACCTGCCGTGGTTCGAGCTCTCCGATCCCCAGCTGACCCCCCTCGTGACCGTCGGCGACGTCTTCGCGCACCGCTCCGGACTGCCCGGGCACGCGGGTGACGACCTCGAGGACCTGGGTTACGACCGGCCCGCGGTCCTGCACGGTCTGCGCCACCTGCCGCTCACGCCGTTCCGGGCCTCGTACGCGTACACCAACTTCGGACTCACCGCGGGGGCCGAAGCGGTGGCGGTCGCGGCGGGGACCCCCTGGGACGAGCTGGGTCGCGAGCGCATCTTCGACCCGCTCGGCATGACCGACACCTCGTATTCCCACGACGAGTTGCTCGAGCGGGACAACCGGGCGGTCGGCCACGTGCGCGCCGACTCCCCCGACTCCCCCGACTCCGCGGACCAGAGCGACCCGGACGGGGACTGGGTCCCGGCCGATCCCCAGCGCGACCCCGACGCCCAGGCGCCGGCGGGGGGCCTGAGTTCGTCGGTGACCGACATGGCCGCCTGGATGGCGATGGTGCTCGACGACGGCAAGGGGCCCGGCGGTTCCCAGGTCGTGCCCGCCGAGGCGCTGCGCGAGGCCCTCACCCCGCAGATCGTCTCCTCGCCGCCGCGGGCCGCCGCGGACCGTCCCGGGTCCTACGGCTACGGGTTCAACATCGGTACCAGTTCCTCGGGTCGGGTCCAGTGGAGCCATTCCGGGGCGTTCGCGCTCGGGGCGGGCACCGCGATGCTCATGCTGCCCTCGCTCGACCTGGGGATCATCACGGTGACCAACGCCTCGCCGAGCGGGGTGGCGGAGACGATCAACGCCAGGTTCGCCGACTACGCCCAGTACGGCGACCCCACGCTGGACTGGCGGGATCTGTTCGGCCAGGCGTTCGCGTCACTGCTCGACCCGGTCGGGGACCTGGTGGACGCGACCCCGCCCGCCGATCCGGCACCGTCGAGGGACCCGGCCGAGCTGGTCGGGACGTACCGCAACGACTACTTCGGGACCCTCGAGGTCAGAGAGTCGGAGGACGCGCTGGAGATGACCGTCGGCGGCGCCGCCGCCTGGCCACTCGAGCCCTGGGACGGCGACACGTTCGCGGTCGAACCGCGGAGTGAGAACTGGCCGCCGGGGTCGCGGGGTTCCGTGACGTTCGACGACGACGAGGTCACCGTCGAACTCCTGGACGGCAACGGTCTCGGGACCTTCACCAGGGCGCCCGCCGGGGACGAACCCGGCGATCCCGGATCCCCCGACTGACCGCGGGCGTCCGCCGCCCCCGGCGCAATCGGAGCCCCCGAGCCCGGGCCCGCAGGGAGGGTCAGCGCGGTGCCGGCAGCTTCCCGGCGCGCCGCCGGTCGCGTTTGGCATCGGCGTCGGGAGTGGTCATGAACGTCGAGAACCACGTCATCCGGGGGTCGGCGTCCACGAGGAAGGCCTTGACCGCGAGGGTCAGCGGCACGGCCAGGATCGCGCCCAGAGCACCGGCCACCGACGCCCAGAACACCAGCGAGAGGAACGTGACGGTGGGGGTCAGCCCCACGGCGTCGCCGGTGAACTTGGGCTGGATGAAGCTCTGGATCACCAGGTTGACCACGCTGTAGATCACCACCACCCAGATGGCGTCGACCGGTCCCCCGGTCAGGAGCGCGAACAGCGCGGGTGGCACGAGGCCCAGGACGAAGCCGATGTTGGGGATGTAGTTGGTGACGAAGGCCAGGACGCCCCAGACCAGGGCCAGCGGCACACCGATGATCATCAGTGCGATCACGTCGATGACCGCCACGATGAGACCGAAGATCGTCGAGACGATCCAGTACGACTTCACACCGTCGGTGAACGAGCTGAGGGCGTCCGCCAGCCGGGGCCGCTGGCGCGCGATCACCGCCCGACGGCGGGTGATCCCCGGTACGTCGAACACCAGGAAGGTCAGTGCGATCACCAGGACGGTGAGCTGCCCGCCCGCCGAGGACAGCTGCCCCGCCACGTTCTGGACGGTGCCGATCACG
Source organism: Dietzia sp. CW19 (assembly GCF_014145265.1). Classification (NCBI taxonomy): domain Bacteria; kingdom Bacillati; phylum Actinomycetota; class Actinomycetes; order Mycobacteriales; family Dietziaceae; genus Dietzia; species Dietzia sp. CW19. Next base: position 16,493 of record NZ_JAALEE010000233.1, read on the forward strand.
GTGCCGGGGTCGACTCCCGCCAGGCTCGAGGAGACCTGGTCCTCGCTCACCCCGAACCGTCCGAGGAACTCGATGGTCTGCTCGTACAGTTCGACGAACTTGTCCTGGTAGCGCGGGATCTCCTCGGCGGCGATCCACAGCGCCCACACGAGCATCCCCACCAGCGCGGCCAGCAGGAGGTAGAGCACCAGCAGGACGATGATCATCCCGCCCCACCTCGGCAGGCCGGCACGCTCGAGCAACCGCTGCAGCGGCTGGGCGGCGATCACCAGGTTCAGGGCGAGGAAGGCGGGCATGACCAGGTTCGCGTGCTGGGAGATCCCCCAGAGCACGACGAACGCGGCGGCCAGGGACACCACGGTGACGCCGGCGATCCCCCAGCCCTTGGGCTCCTCGTGCGGGGCGAGCACATCGGGTTCGCGCGCGCCGTCACCGGTGGTGGTCATGGCCCCTCCTCGACCCGCGCCCCGTGCGCTGGACGCCGATCAGAGTAGACCCTGTCAGCCCCCGGTCAACGCCGAACGAATGGCGTCCACGTGAACGTCGTCGAGGTCGGCGGGGTCCCAGGTGGGGTTGCGGTCCTTGTCGATCACCACGGCCCGGACGCCTTCGACGAAGTCCGGGCGGGCGGTGATCCATCCGCCCAGCGCCAACTCGGCCGCCAGGCACTCTCGCAGATCGCTCGCGGCCGCCCCTGCGCGGAGCAGCTCGATGGTCGCGATGACGGACGTGGGGCAGTGCGACCGCAGCATCTCGAGGGTCGAGGTGGCCCACTCGTCCTGCGCACCGGACTCCAGGGCCGCGACCATCTCCTGCACGGTCGCACGGGAGAAGACGTCCTCGATCCGGTCGATGTGCTTCTCGACCGCGGACTCCCCCGCCGCCGAGTGCTCGAGGCCGTGGCGCTCCAGGGCGGCGTCCAGGCCATCGGACCCGATGGCGGAGACGAAGGCGTCGCGGTCGGCGTCGTCGATCAGATGGGTGGCCAGACCCGTGTAGAGCGCGTCGGCGGAGTTCATCCGGACCCCGGTGGTGCCGAGGTAGATCCCCACCGCGAGGCCCCGGGTCCCGCCGCCGCACAGGCGGGGCAGGAAGTGGCTGGCGCCGACGTCGGGGATGAACCCGATCGCCGTCTCCGGCATGGCCATCATGACCTTCTTGGTGACCACGCGGTGCGAGCCGTTGATGGAGATCCCGAGGCCGCCGCCCATCGCGACGCCGTGGATCACGGCGACGGTGGGCACCCGGTGCGTGTGGTACGCGAGGTCCATCGCGTACTCCTCGGAGAAGAACTCCCGGTTGGTCTGGTGCTCGCCGGCGGCCGCGGCGTCGCGCAGCGCGCGGATGTCGCCGCCCGCGCAGAACGCCTTCTCCGAGGTACTGGTGGTGACGACGGCCTCCACTCCCGAGTCCTGCGACGCGGCATCCAGGGCGGAGTGCAGGGCCCGGCACATGGGCAGGTCGAGGGAGTTCAGTGCCTTGGGGCGGTCCAGGACGATGTGCTGCATCCGGCCTTCTCGCCGGGTGGTGACGAATTCGCTCATGCCCCCAGTGTGGCAGGCCGGTCTGTGCCCGTCGCCGGGATACTAGGAATTCCTACCTAGGCCGCCCCCGCCGCCCCGCCCGGCGTCAGGTCGCCGATCGTGCCCCGCCTCCGGTCAGAGCAGCTCCGACGCCACGTCCGGGACGTACTTGAACTCCTCGCGCGGCGGGCGCTCGTAGCTCGCACCCTCGGGTCGTTCCGGGATCTCGAACGTCGGCGGCTCCAGCTTCTCCCACGGCACGGTGGAGAGCAGGTGCGAGATGACGTTGATGCGCGACCGCTTCTTGTCCTCCGACTCGACCGTGTACCAGGGCGCCTCGGGGATGTCGGTGTGGATGAACATCTCGTCCTTGGCACGGCTGTACGCCTCCCACCGGTTGATGGACTCCAGGTCCATCGGCGAGAGCTTCCACCGGCGCATGGGGTCGTCGTGCCGCGAGCGGAAGCGGCGCTCCTGCTCCTCGTCGGACACGGAGAACCAGTACTTGCGCAGCATGATCCCGTCCTCCACGAGCAGGCGTTCGAAGATCGGCGCCTGGTGCAGGAAGCGGCGGTACTCGTCCGTGGTGCAGAAGCCCATCACTCGTTCCACGCCGGCCCGGTTGTACCAGGAGCGGTCGAAGATCACGATCTCCCCGGCCGCGGGCAGGTGCTCGATGTAGCGCTGGAAGTACCACTGGGTCTTGTGCACCTCGGTCGGGGCGGGAAGCGCGACCACGCGGGCGAACCGCGGGTTGAGGTACTGGGTGATGCGCTTGATCGCCGACCCCTTGCCGGCGGCGTCGCGGCCCTCGAACACCACGACGAGCCGGTTCCCGGTCTCCTTGAGCCAGGCCTGCATCTCCACGAGCTCGGCCTGCAACCGCTCGAGCTCGGCCTCGTACGCCTTCTTGGGCAGTTTCTCCAGGCCGCTGGCGAGTTCCTTCTTCTTCGACCCGTTGTTGCCGCTCTTCGAGGACGTGCTCTTCCCGCTCGAGGTGGCCTTCTTGTCGTCCTTCTTGCCGCTCATGCCCGCGATCCTACGGCCCCGGGCGCACCCGGCCCGGCTCTTCGGATGCGGTCCGCAGCCGGCTCGCGCGATAATGGATGGCGTGAGGTCCCGTGACAGCATCCTCGACGCGACCCGAGCGGTGATCGGGGACGTGGGGTTCGACGGGGTCAATATCGCCGTCGTGGCCAAGCGGGCCGGGGTGAGTCGGCAGACGGTGTACTCGATCTTCGGTACCCGTGAGGAGTTGATCGGCGAGGCGGTCACCGAGCGGTTGACCGCGCTGGTCGGTGCCTACGAGTCCGTGATGGACTCGGCCGACTCTCTGCTCGAGGTGCTGGTGGAGATCGTGATCGAGGCCCGGCGACGCATCCTCGGGGACCCGCTGCTGCGAGCCCTGACGTTATCCGGCGAGGGCAACCCGATCCACCATCCGGGTGCTGTCGACAGATCCCTCGAGTACACAGCCCACCTGCTCGGTCCGGCGATCGAGCGATTCCCCGAGTTCGCCGACCGCATCGACTTCCTCGCCGACGTCGGCGTCCACATCGGCTGGTCGGTGATGGTGCTCGACGATCCCGACTCCCGCTCCGACGCCGACCTGCGGGCGTTCCTCACCGCCTGGCTCGCACCACTGCTGCAGCCGCCATCGTGAGCGCTCTGCTCGTCCTCTGGGACCTCGACCTCACGTTGCTCGACCCCGCCGGGTTCGGTTCGCGGATGATCGCCCCCGCGCTCGCCGAGATGGTCGGCGGCGAGCCCGTCATGGACGTCTCCTTCGCCGGGCGGACCGACCGCGCGATCTGCACCGACCTGCTCGGGCGGAACGGGATCGACCCCCGCGAGGACCTCGTCACCACGCTGCTCCACGCCGTCGCCGAGCGGTGCGAGGCGCACGGGCAGGACCTGCTCGACGCGGGAGGTGGGGCACTCCCGGGAGCTCACGAGGCGATAGCCGCCCTCGCCGCGGTAGACGGGCTGCACCAGGGGATCGTCACCGGCAACATGCGACGGACGGCGCTGCTCAAGCTCCGGGTGTGTGGGTTCGACGGGCTTCCCGATCCGCGGCTCGGGGCGTTCGGGGATCACCACGCCGACCGCGCCGACCTCGTCCGCGGCGCCCTCACCACCGCCCGCGCACGCGGACTCGAGGTGTCCGCTGAGCGCGCGGTGGTGATCGGTGACCACGTCCACGATGTCCGCGGCGCACTCGACGCGGGGGCCCGCTGCGTCGCCGTCGCCACCGGTC
>NZ_JAALEE010000234.1:0-2851 GCF_014145265.1 Dietzia sp. CW19
GGGAACCTATCGCGCCGCGGTCATCGGCGGCGCCGCGGTCAACGTGCTCCGGTCGGCCTACCGCGACCACGTGGCGCTCCTGGCCGCCCACGACGTGGCGTCCACGGTCGAGGACGAGCCGGTACTGCCGTTCGCCGAGGTGGGTCGTCGCCTCGCCGATCTCGCGGACGCCGCGCTGACCGCCGCGCTCGCGGTGGCGGTCTCCACGGTGTACCCGGATTCGCCCATGCCCTGTCGCCTCGGCGTGGTGGCCATGGGCAAGGGCGGGGCCCGCGAACTCAACTACATCTCCGACGTGGACATCATCTTCGTCTCCGAACCCGCGGACGCCAAGACCGGTCGGGTGGCCGGGGAGATGATGCGTATCGGCTCGATGGCCTTCTTCGAGGTGGACGCCGCCCTGCGACCCGAGGGCAAGTCCGGCGAGCTGGTGCGGACGCTGGAGTCGCACGAGGCCTATTACAGGCGGTGGGCCAAGACGTGGGAGTTCCAGGCGCAGCTCAAGGCCCGGCCGATGACCGGCGACCTGGCCCTGGCCACCGAGTACTACGACACCGTGCACCCGCTGGTGTGGACGGCCTCCGAGCGGGACGACTTCGTGCACGACGTCCAGGCCATGCGCCGGCGGGTGGAGGAGAACGTCCCCGAGCCGCTCCGGGAGCGCGAGCTCAAGCTCGGGCGTGGGGGCCTGCGCGACGTGGAGTTCGCGGTCCAGCTCCTGCAACTGGTGCACGGTCGCACGGACGAGGAGCTGCGTGTCGCCAGCACGGTGGACGCGCTCGGGGCGCTCCGGGCGGGGGGATACATCGCGCGGGAGGACGGCGCCAACCTGGTGGCCGCCTACGAGTTCCTGCGACTTCTCGAGCACCGTCTCCAGCTCCAGCGCTACAAGCGCACCCATCTGCTCCCGGAGGACGGCGACCGGGAGGCGTACCGCTGGCTCGCCCGCGCCGCCCACATCCGGCCCAGCAGTCGGCACGACGCCGCGGAGGTCCTGCTCGAGCAGCTCCGTCAGGTCCGCAGCCGGGTGCGCAGGCTCCATTCCAAGCTGTTCTACCGCCCGCTGCTGGACTCGATCGCCGCCTACGACGCGGAGGCCCTGTCCCTGAGCTCCGAGGCGATGGAGCGGCAGCTGGCGGCACTGGGGTTCGGCGCACCGCGCCACGCACTCGGGCACCTCCGGGCCCTGGCCGGGCAGAACAACCGCCGCGGCCGGATCCAGGCGCTGCTCCTGCCCGCCTTCATGGAATGGCTCGCCGACACCCCGGACCCGGACGCCGGGTTGCTGGCCTACCGCAAGCTGTGTGAGGAGCACCAGGACGTCACCTGGTTCCTGCGCATCCTGCGGGACGACAGCATCGTGGCGCGCCGCCTGGTGACGGTGCTGGGCACCTCCGCGTTCGTCTCCGAACTCCTGCTCCGCAACCCCGAGGTGATCCCGGAGCTGACCGACGGCGCCGAGGGGCCCGTGCTCGTGGCCTCCAAGGTCTCCGACATCGCCTCCGCGCTGTCCGCCTCGGCGTCCCGTCACCGCACCCCCGAGAAGGTCATCGCCGCGGCGAGGTCGCTACGCCGGGCCGAGCTGGCCCGGATCGGCGCCGCGGACGTCCTGGGGTTGGTCTCCGTGCCGGAGGTCGGCAAGCGCCTGTCCGCCGTGTGGCGGGCGGTGCTCGAGGCGTCCCTCGCGGCCGTGATGAGGGACATGGCCCCCGAGGGCCAGGCGCCGCCGGCCCGACTCGCGTACATCGGGATGGGGCGGCTCGGCGGGGACGAGTTGTCGTACGGATCCGATGCGGACGTGATGATCGTGTGCGATCCGGTGGAGGGCGTCGCCGAGGACGTCGCCGTCCGGTGGGCCGTCCAGGTGGCCGAACGGGTGGGCAGGCTGCTCTCCTCGCCGTCGTCGGACCCCCCGCTCGACCTCGACGCCGACCTTCGACCGGAGGGCCGCAACGGACCACTGGTACGGACGCTTGCGTCCTACCGCGCCTACTACTCCAAGTGGGCCGAGACGTGGGAGCTGCAGGCCCTGCTCCGGGCCGCGTTCGCGGCGGGGGATCGCGACCTGGGCCTGGACTTCCTGCACATGATCGACGAGTTCCGTTACCCGGCGGACGGGGTGCCGCCCAAGGTGGTGCAGGAGATCCGGCGGATGAAGGCGCGGATCGACACCGAGCGTCTGCCCAGAGGGGCCGACCCGGCCACGCACACCAAGCTCGGGCGCGGTGGTCTGGCGGACGTCGAGTGGTGCGCGCAGTTGCTCACGATGCAGCACGCGGCGCGGGTGCCGGGCCTGCACACCACCTCCACCCTGGAGGCGCTCGAGGCCGCGGCCGCCGCGGAGTTGCTCTCGGAGGGCGAGCGTGAGGCGCTGGTGCAGTCGTGGCTCATGGCCGCCCGCGCCCGCAACGCCCTGGTCCTGGCCCGCGGCAAGGCGGTCGACCAACTCCCCGGTCAGGGCAAGATCCTGGCGGCCGTGGCCAGCATCTGCGCCGGGTCCTCCGACGGCGCGGAGTTCCTCAACCAGTACCTCCGGGTCACCCGCCACGGTCGCAAGGCCGTCGACCACGTCTTCTGGGGTGAGATCTGAGGCGTGTTCCGGGGTCGGACCAGGGTTGTCACCGATGCGCTCCGGGGCCGCGCGCCGATACCCTGGGGTCATGGCTGTGAAGATGAACCTCACCCTCACCCTCGACGGCGTCACCTACGGTGAGTTGTACGAGTTCGTCGACGCGGTCCGGGCGGCCGGCGTGCCCGCCGACGAACGCGTGCGCTGTCTGGGGTCCGACGACATGGGCGACCGCTTCGAGGTGGAGCTCGGCCCGGACCTGCGCCGGTCCGGGGCGGCCCG
>NZ_JAALEE010000235.1:0-2746 GCF_014145265.1 Dietzia sp. CW19
GGACCCCCCGGCCTCGGGCCCCGGACTCGCGCGGGGGTCCGGCGCGAGTCGTAGGCTGATCCCGTGGACCACGCCGACTTCCGCCCCCGGCGACCCGGCCCCCCGCCGGGACCGGAGGACCCCACCGGCCGCGACGCCCTCCGGCGTCGGCGGGTGGTGGATTTCGCCCTGCGGCGTCGAGGGGTGTTGGCGGATCTCCGTGAGGGGGTCTCGGCACTTCGCGAGGTGTGCGACGCGGACGTCTATCTGCTGCGTGCGGCGAGTTTCCACGGCGTGGAGACCGGGACCGTGTGCCCCGTGTGCCGCAAGGAGAACCTCACCGAGGTGTCCTGGGTGTTCGGCGACGACCTGGGTGCGGCGTCCGGATCGGCGCGGAGCGCGGACGAGATCGAGCAGCTGGCACTGACCCATGACGCGTTCACCGTGCACGTGGTGGAGGTGTGTCGCAGCTGCTCGTGGAACCACCTGGTGGAGTCCTATGAGGTGGGCCTCGCCTCCGGTGAGGGCAGGCGCGTGCGCCGGGCGGCGCGGGAGCTCCGCAGGCACCGCTGAGCGCCCTCGCCGGGTGCGCCGAGTTCCGAGTGGAGCGCGATTTCGTACACAATGGACCTCAATGCACCGTCAGCGGGGGTCGCCCGTACCGGTCGGAGCTGCTCGCAGGAGGGTAGAAGATGTCGCAAAGTGACAGGACGCGTGGGAGATCTGACGGGGATCGGGACGACTCCTCGCCCCGGCGCGGCTGGTTCCGACGTCACCCGATCTGGACGACTCTGATCCTCGTCGTCGTCGTCCTGTTGGTGATCCCGCTGGTGATCGTCGGGGTGACCTACAACCGCACCGAGATCCCCCGCCCGGGCAGCGTGGCCACCAACCAGATCTCCGAGATCTACACCAACGACGGCACGACCATGATCGGGCGCATCGTCCCACCGGAGGGCAACCGCACCCTGGTCGAGGTCGACGCCATCCCCGTGCACGTGCGCAACGCCGTCATCGCCGCGGAGGACCGCAGCTTCTACACCAACGAGGGCTACGACCCCACGGGCATCGGCCGAGCGGTGATCGGGCAGGTCACCGGCGAGTCGAGCGCCGGCGGCGGGTCCACGATCACGCAGCAGTACGTCAAGAACACCATGGTCGGCGACGCTCCCACCTATGAGCGCAAGGCCAAGGAGATCATCATCGCGGCCAAGATGACCAACGAGTGGTCCAAGGACCAGATCCTCGGGGCCTACCTCAACACCATCTACTTCGGCCGCGGCGCCTACGGCATCGCCGCCGCCTCCACCGCGTACTTCAACAAGCCGGTGGAGGCCCTCACCGTGGAGGAGGGCGCGCTGCTCGCGGGCGTCATCCAGTCGCCGTCCGTACTGGACCCGCTCAACAACGCCGCCGCCTCCGAGGGCCGCTGGAACTACGTCATGGACGGCATGCGGGACATGGGGGCCATCGACGCCCAGCAGCGTGGCATGGCGGTGTTCCCCCAGGTCGTGGAGGATCCCCAGGCGGTGGACCAGAACGTGGGCGACCCCACCAACGGGGCGATCCGTCGGCAGGTGCTGGCGGAGCTGGCGATGGCCGGCCTGGACGAGCAGATGCTCAACACCCGCGGGCTCAAGATCACCACGACGATCGACCCGTCCACCCAGGAGGCGGTGGTCGAGGCCGCTCGCAGCAACATGCAGGGGGAGAGGCCCGAGAACCGGACGGCGGTGGTCTCCATCAACCCCCGCACGGGCGGCGTGATCGGCTACTACGGCGGCGAGGACGCCGAGGGGTGGGATTACGCCAACGCTCCGCTGCAGACCGGTTCCACCTTCAAGATCTTCGGCGTGGCCGCCGCCCTCGAGCAGGGGATCGGGTTGGGCACCCAGATCTCCTCGGCGCCCGTGACCACCGGAAACGTCACCGTCACCAACGTCCAAGGCCAGTCCTGTGGGTCGTGCTCGGTCGCGATGGCGCTCAAGATGTCCCTCAACACCTCGTTCATCCGCCTGCAGCGGATGCTGAACAACGGCGCCAACGACGTCCGGGAGATGGCCCACCGCACGGGCGTCGCCAAGGAGATCCCCGGACTGCCGTGGGAGACCCTCACCGAGCAGGGCGAGGACCCCTACGACGGCCTGATCCTGGGCCAGTACCCGATCCGGGTGCGCGACATGGCCACGAGCCTGGCCACCTTCGCGGCCGAGGGCGTCCACCGGCCGACCCACTTCATCGAGAAGGTCGAGACGGCCGACGGTGAGGTCCTGCTCGACAACTCGGCCCCCGAGGGTGAGGAGGTGGTGGACGCCGACGTGGCCAACAACCTCACCTCCGCGATGGAGCCGATCGCCGCCTATTCCAACGGCAAGTCGCTGGCGGGCGGACGCCCCTCGGCGGCCAAGTCCGGCACCACCCAGCTCGGCGACACCGGGTACAACAAGGACGCCTGGTTCGTGGGCTACACCCCGTCCATCGCCACGGCGGTGTGGGTGGGGACCGACGACAACGAACCGCTGCTCAACGCGTGGGGCGGGACGATGTACGGGTCCGGGCTCCCCGCGGACATCTGGAAGTCGGCGATGGACGGCGCGCTGTCCGGGACCGACTGGGAGAGCTTCCCGTCCCCCGGGTACATCGGTGGCCAGGCCGGCGCGTCCCAGTGGGAGTCCTCCGGCACGGGGACCGGGAACACCGGCGGGACGGGCGCCACCCAGCAGGCGGTCCCCCAGCCCAGCGTCGCCCCCGCCCCCGCGCAGCCCGC
>NZ_JAALEE010000236.1:0-4153 GCF_014145265.1 Dietzia sp. CW19
GCCGCCGCCACGCTCGCCCGCCGGCTGGCCCGCGGCCCCCGCCGCGCCCTGGAACTCACCAAGAAGTCGGTCACCGGGGCCACACTCGCCGAGCTGGACGCCGTGCTGGCCCGCGAGCACGAGGGACAGTGCGAGCTCCTGGTGTCCGACGACTTCGCCGAAGGGGTCGCCTCGATCCTCGAGAAGAGACGCCCCGACTTCTCCTGACCCGGTCCTCCACCCTCACCGCCCACGAAAGGCCGAATCATGACCACCGCCACCATGGACCCCGTCGCGGAACTCCACGCCGCCCGTCGCAACCACTGGAACACGTGGGTGGCCACCCACGCCGAGATGAACCCCGACGGCGAGGCGCTGCGCTACCTCGGCCAGACCACCACCTGGTCGCAACTACACGAGCGCAGCGGCCTCTTCGCCGACGCGCTGGCCCGTCGTGGGGTCGCCAGGGGTGATCGGGTCATGCTGATCACCCTCAACAACCCGGAGTTCGTCGAGGCGGTGCTCGGCATCAACGAGTTGGGAGCCATCGCGGTGCCGGTGAACTTCCGCCTCACCCCGGCCGAACTGGCCTACCTGGTGAGCGACTGCGCGCCGAAGGTCGTCGTCACCGACGCCCTGCTCGCCCCGCTCGTCGGGGCGATCCGTGCCCAGGGTGAGGAGCCGGGAGACCACATCGTCATCGGGGGCGAGTCCGGAACGGAGGACCAGACCACCTTCGCCGACGCGCTGGCCGAGGAGGGCGAACCGCATCCGCCGGTCGACGTCCCGGAGGACTCCACCGCCCTCATCATGTACACCTCGGGCACCACGGGTCGGCCCAAGGGCGCGATGCTCTCCTACGAGAACCTCACCGCCCAGTCCCTGACCTGTATCCGGGTGTTCCGGCTCTTCGACGAGGAGGGGCGCGCACTGTGCGCGGCCCCGATGTTCCACATCGCGGCGCTCGGTTCGATCGCCCCGAGTCTCCAGCTCGGCGGCGTCACGGTGGTCCACCCCCTGCAGGCCTTCGACCCGTCCGCCCTGCTCGACACCCTCGAGGCGGAGCGGATCACCAGCGTCTTCCTCGTGCCGGTGCAGTGGCAGGCCGTCTGCGCCGAGCAGAAGGCCCGCCCGCGGACGCTGGTGCTGCGCAACATCTCGTGGGGTGCGGCCCCGTCCACGGACACGATCCTGCGCGCCATGTCCGAGACGTTCCCGGACGCCCTCAACTGCGCGGTGTTCGGCCAGACCGAGATGAGCCCCATCACCTGTGCGCTCGACGGTGACGACGCGATCCGCAAACTCGGGTCGGTCGGCAAGGTCATCCCCACCCTGCAGGCCCGTGTGATCGACGCGTTCGGGGAGCCGGTCGGTCCCGGCGAGGTGGGCGAGATCGTCTACCGCGGACCCACCACGATGTCCGGCTACTGGAACAAGCCCGCCGAGACCGCGGAGGCCTTCGAGGGTGGCTGGTTCCACTCCGGTGACCTGGTCCGGATGGACGACGAGGGCTTCGTCTACGTCGTGGACCGCAAGAAGGACATGATCATCTCCGGCGGCGAGAACATCTACTGCGCCGAGGTCGAGAACGTCATCGCCGGCCATCCGCGGATCCGTGAGGTCGCGGTGATCGGCCGCAGGGACGAGAAGTGGGGCGAGGTGCCCGTCGCGGTGGTCGCCCAGCACGAGGAGGAGGGCCGCGCGGACCTCACCCTCGACGAGCTGACCGGGTGGCTACGCGACAAACTGGCCGGCTTCAAGCTGCCCAAGCACCTCGTGCACGTGGAGGAGCTGCCGCGCAACGCCAGCGGCAAGGTGGTCAAGGGCGCGCTCCGCTCGGAGCACGGCTCCACGGGTGTCTGACCCGGCGGCCGAGTCGACGTCGGAACCCGGATACCACTGACATGGTCTTCCAACTCCCCGCGGGCCGAGGCCCGGTGGTCGATCTGGCGGGACAGGTCGGATCGCTGGTCGGCTACTCGGTGTTCACCCTGCTGAGCTGCGTGCGCACGGTCGCCACGGGGCGGCTCTCGCTCCCCGAGACCCGCGACCAGGCCCTGTTCGTCGCGCGGGTGTGCTCGGTGCCGGCGTTGCTATTGATGCTGCCGGTCGGCGTGCTCGTCGCCGTGTCGGTGGGGGAGTTGGCGGGCCGGTTGGGGGCGGCCGGCTACGCGGGCGCCGTGGTGGCCTTCGTCGTGGTGGGGCAGGCGTCGGCGCTGGTCTGCGCGCTCATGCTGGCCGGGGTGGGCGGCTCGGCCATCTGCGCGGACCTGGGCTCGCGGACCATCCGAGAGGAGGTCGAGGCCATGGAGGTCATGGGGCTCGACGTGATCGAGCGACTCGTGGTGCCCCGCGTCATCGCCACCGTGCTGGTCTCCCTGGTGATGTGCGCCCTGGTCACCGCGATGGGGGTGACCGCGTGCCTCATCTATCAGGTGTACGGCCAGGGGGAGTCGGCCGGGGCGTTCCTGTCCACGCTCAGCGCATACGGCCGCCCGTCCGACCTGTGGATGGCGATGGCCAAGTCGGTCGCGTTCGCGGTGGTCTCCGCCCTGATCGCGACGTTCAAGGGACTGCACGCCCGCGGCGGGTCGAGCGGGGTCGCGGACGCGGTCAACGAGACGGTGGTCCTGGCCTTCGTCACCGTGTTCGTGATCAACACCGTCCTGTCGGCGGTCTACGGGCTCGTCGTGCCGTCGGTCGGGAAGTACTGACATGGCTTCGCTCCGGGTGACCGACACCAGCGCCGTGCAGAAGCTCCGGTCGTCCCGGCCCGCCGCGGGCTTGGCACGGGCCTCGTCGGGGATGGCGGAGGTCGGCCGCCACGTGAGCTTCGCGGGCCGGGTCATCCTCACGCTGCCCACCGCGCTGGTGCGGTACCGAAAGCAGGTCGTCAAAGAGGTCGTCGACGTGGGCTTCGGCTCCAACTCGCTGATCGCGGGCGGCGGCACCATCGGGATCGTCCTGGCCATGTCCGCGGTCGCGGCGATCATGGTGGGCGTCGAGACCTACCGCGGGCTCGACCTGATCGGCATGACGAGCCTGTCCGGGATGCTCTCGGCGATGGCCAACACGCGCGAACTCGCGCCCGTCGTGGCCTCCATCGCCCTGGCCGCCAAGGTGGGCACCGGCTTCACCGCCCGGCTGGGCTCGATGCGGATCTCGGACGAGATCGACGCCCTCGACGCGATGTCCGTGCCGACGATCCCCTACCTGGCCGGGACCCGGGTCATCGCCACGATGATCTGCATCGTGCCGCTGTACGCCGTCGGACTGGTGGCGACGTACATCGCCACACGGGTGGTGGTGGTGCACGTCAACGGCGGCTCGGCGGGTACCTACGACTACTTCTTCCACATCACCCTGGGACCCGAGGACGTCCTCTACTCGCTGATCAAAGCGGTGGTGTTCGCCCTGGTGATCGTGCTCGTGCACTGCAGCTACGGGTACCACGCGACGGGCGGCCCCGAGGGCGTCGGGCGGGCCGCGGGCCGTGCGCTGCGGACCAGCATCCTCCTCATCGGGTTCATCGACATCGTGCTCACCTTCGCCCTGTGGGGCCTGGTGCCCGAGGTCCCGGCGTTGGGGATCACGTGAGGCGGCGTGTGGCGGGACCGACGCCCGAGCGGACGCTGGCGGTCCGCGGGCTGGTCGCGAGTGTCGTGGCCGTGGTGCTGGCGGGGTTCCTCGTCGCCCGGGGCGCGGGCGTCCTCGACCCGGGGGCGACGGTGACGGCGGTGCTGCCCTCGGAGGCGGGCCGGGTCCCGGTCCACGCCCCCGTCCATCACCTCGGGGTGAAGGTGGGTGACGTGCGGTCGTCCATCGGTGTCGTGTCAGGTGACAGTTCGGGCGACGACGACGAACCGGGCACGAGGATAGAGATGCTGATCGCCCCGGAGCACGCGGAGCGCATCCCCTCCGACGTCGTCGTCCGTGCGGTCCCGCGGACACTGTTCGGGGACGTGCGCCTGGACCTGGTGACCCCGGGCGAGCCGGGGACGACGCGCCCCGCCGGAGGGCTCGACAGCGGAGACGTCCTGGCCGCCGACCGTTCCGAGGAGGCCGTGCTCCTCTACGACGTGTTCACCCGCGCGAGCGACCTGCTGGTCTCCATCGAACCCGACCGTCTGCAGGTCACGCTCACCGCACTCGATCGGGCCCTCGACGGCCGGGG
>NZ_JAALEE010000237.1:0-3163 GCF_014145265.1 Dietzia sp. CW19
GCGGTGCCGGCGGCGGCCACCTCGGCGCCCTCGCCCTCGTCGATCACCGGGTTGTCCGGTGTTCCGGCGGGTTCGGCGACCGCGGTCTTGGCCTCGGCAGGCGTCGCGGCCTCGGCCTCGGCGGCCTCCTTCTCCGCGGACGTCTTCTCGCGCTTCGGCTGCTCCAGCCATGCGGCCTCGCGGGGCTCCGGCAGACCGCCGTCGCGGGTGACGGACTCCAGCAGGAGCTGGGCCACGTCCACGACCTCGACCTGACCCTCCAGTTCGGTGCCGTCGGTCTGCGCGGTGGCGCCGTCGGAGAGCATCACCCGACAGAACGGGCAGCCGGTGGCGATCTTGGTCGCCTTGGTCGACAGTGCCTCGTCGACGCGGTCGATGTTGATTCGCTTGCCGACCGTCTCCTCCATCCACATGCGCGCGCCGCCGGCGCCACAGCACATGGAGCGCTGGCCGTGGCGGGGCATCTCCGTGAGGGTCACTCCGGAACCGTCCATGAGCTCACGCGGAGCCTCGTAGACCTTGTTGTGACGGCCGAGGTAGCACGGGTCGTGATAGGTCACGCCGCCGTCGATCGGGGCGACCGGCACGAGTCGCTTCTCCCGCACGAGACGGTTGAGCAGCTGCGTGTGGTGGACCACCTGGTAGTCGCCGCCGAAGTCGCCGTATTCGTTTTTCAACGCGTTGAGGCAGTGGGCACAGGTCACGACGACCTTGCGCTGACCGGTGGGCACGCCGTCGAAGGCGTTGTTCATGGTCTCGATGTTCTGCTCGGCGAGCATCTGGAACAGGAACTCGTTGCCCGCGCGGCGGGCGGAGTCACCGGTACAGGTCTCACCCTGGCCCAGGACGGCGAACTTCACGCCGGCCGTGTGAAGCAGCGTGGCGACGGCCTGGGTGGTCTTCTTGGCGCGGTCCTCGAAGGCACCGGCACAGCCGACCCAGAAGAGGTACTCGGTGTCCGAGAAGTCCTCGATGTCCGAGCCGATGACCGGGATGTCGAAGTCGAGGGTCTTCATCCAGTCATCGCGGCCCGAGTTGTTTTGGCCCCAGGGGTTGCCCTTGTTCTCGAGGTTCTTGAACAGGCCGGCGAGCTCGGTGGGGAACTCCGACTCGATGAGCACCTGGTAGCGACGCATGTCGATGAAGTGATCGACGTGCTCGATGTCCACCGGGCACTGCTCGACGCAGGCGCCACAGGTGGTGCAGGACCACAGGGCCTCCGGGTCGATGATGCCGGCGGCCATCGGGTCGTCGGACACGTCGGCGGTGGTGTGGCCGACCAGCGGGCGCTGGGCCTCGAGGCGGGCGGCCTCGGGGATCCTGGCCAGCTTCTTCTCGTCCGGGTTGCCCTCGGCGTCGACGAGCCCCGTCTCCTCGCCCATCGTGGTCTTGCCGCCGGCGAGCAGGTACGGAGCCTTGGCGTGGGCGTGGTCACGCAGGGCCATGATCATGAGCTTGGGGCTCAGCGGCTTGCCGGTGTTCCAGGCGGGGCACTGCTCCTGGCAACGGCCACACTCGGTACAGGTGGAGAAGTCCAGCCAGCCCTTCCACGAGAAGTCCTCGATCGCGCCCGCACCCAGGACGGGCTCGAAGTCCTCGTCCGCCTCGGTGCGCTCCTCGATCTTCTCCATGGTCAGCGCCTCGCCGTCCATGGTCATCGGCTTGAGGGCGCCCAGCGCGGTGCGGCCGTCGGCCTCGCGCTTGAAGTAGATGTTGAAGAACGCGGAGAAGCGGTGCCAGGCGACGCCCCAGGTGATGTTGCGGCCGACGACGTACAGCCAGATCATGCCGGTGAGCAGCTTGATCAGCGCGAAGATGGAGACCATGAGCTCGTTGGCCGGCAGGACCGTGGAGATGGGGCCGGAGACCCAGTCGGTCGACCAGTGGAAGTCCTGGCCTTCGGCGCGGTACAGCGCGAGCTTGCCGGCCTTGACGAAGATCATGCCCAGGCCCTCGAGGAGGACGACGGCCTCCACGAAGTACGCGGCCCTGCGGTCGGAACCGTTGAAGCGGTTGAGGCCCCGACGCTGGTTGACCTGGCGGATGATGATGAGCACGGTGATGCCGATGACGGTGCCCAGGCCGAGGAATTCGTCGAGCCCGTGGTACCACGTCTGATCCGACAGCCACGGCCAGCCGCCGCGCGGGTTGAACGTCTGGATGTAGGCCTCGAACCAGACGATCGAGCCGAGCATGAAGCCGATCATGACGAACCAGTGGAAGAAGCCGACCGACCGCTTCCTGGCCATCCGGGTGTGGGCGGCCACCTCGACGAACGTGTTCTTCATCCGTAAGAACGGGGAGCCGAACCGGTTGAAGCCGTCCTTCTGGCCCAGCAGGATGCTCCGGACCATCCGCGATACGCCGCCGATGAATGAGGCCCAAGCAAATAAACTGAGCAGGACACCGATCGTCCCGAGAGTGATGGTCACGCCTGACATGGTTCGCGGCCTTTCGTCGCACTTCTCGACGCACGAGCACCTGACGACCCCAGGGGTGCCCGTCGACGGTCTTGTCGTTAAAGGTAAGCCACGCGGGCCCCGTCCCACGAGTTGAGGTTCCCCTTAGCGGAGTGCACTCGATTCGTGGGACGGGGCCCGCGGGTCGTTCTGGATCAGTTGGTGCGCAGCGTCAGACCGGGATGCGCGGCCAGGACGTCGGAGATCGGGACCGCCGACAGGCGCGGGACGTACCCGTTCTCCCTGGCCACGGCGTCGGCGTTGGCGCAGGTCCCGGTCTCGGCGACGTTGGAGGCGCTGGAGATCCCCAGGGCCTTGTCGCCCGAGAACACGACGCCGCCGCTGTCCCCGGGGAGGGCGCAGAGATCCACCGTGAACGCGTTGGCGATGGTGCGGGAGCCGGCGACGTCGATCATCGCGCCGACCTCGGAGACGGTGCCACAGGAGAAACCGGTCCGGAACCCGGTCTTGCAGGCCTTCTGTCCGACGACCGGGTCGGCTGTGCCGGTGATCGCCTGGGTGGTGTCGGGGCCGGCGCCGACCAGGTTGGTGCGGAAGCGGTCGGCGAGCTCCGGGTCGACGGCCACGAGCGCCGTGTCGATGCCGTCGCGCTGGGTCCGCGTCATGGTGCCGAACTCCTCGCCGTCGGCGAACGCGGCGCGGGTGCCGTCTGCGCCCGCACAGTGCGCGGCGGTGACGACGAC
>NZ_JAALEE010000021.1:0-1449 GCF_014145265.1 Dietzia sp. CW19
TCCCGAGCCTCGCCGGGGGGGTCGAGCACCGGGCCCGCGTCACCGGGACCCTGGCGGGGACCGACACCCGCGTGTCGGCGATCGTCGACCTGGTCGTCGACGAGTCCGGCGCGCACCTCGTCCCGGTCGAGCCCGCGACGGGACCCTCCGGACTCCCCGACCAGGACCCCGACCTCGCGTTGCGACGGACCGCGCTGACCCTCTCCCCGGACGTCCTCCCCCTCGGGATCGCGGTGGAGACCCTCACCGTGCGGGGTGGGACGATCACCGCCGGCGGTACGGCCGGCCCGGGCGCTACGCCGCTCGGCGACCTGGCCCGACCGGACCACTAGACTCCCCGATATGAGTCGCGACGACGTACTGGTCAGCACCCGCTGGGCCGAATCGCGCCTCGACGATGACTCGGTGGTCTTCCTCGAGGTCGACGAGGACGTGTCGGCGTATCACACCGACGGCCACATCCCCGGGGCCGTCGCGCTGAACTGGCGCACGGAGTTGCAGGAGGAGTACACGCGGGACCTCGTGGGCCGCGAGAGGTTCGGCGAACTCATGTCCGAACGCGGGATCACCCGCGAACACACGGTCGTGGTGTACGGCGGCAACCACAACTGGTTCGCCGCCTACGCCTACTGGTATCTGCGCCTCTACGGCCACGCCGACGTGCGGCTGCTCGACGGGGGTCGCATGCGGTGGGAGCGCGACGGACTACCTCTCGACACCGATGTACCCCGGCGTCCGGTGACCGCTTACGTGGCCGACCCGCAGGATCTGTCGATCCGCGCGTTCCGCGACGACGTCCTGGCGGGGCTGGGCAACGACGCGCTCGTGGACGTCCGCTCGGTCGACGAGTACACCGGCAGGCTCGCGGCGCCGGCCGGGCTACCCCAGGAGGGCGGGCGTCAACGCGGACACATCCCGGGCGCCGTGAGCATCCCCTGGAACCGCGCCGTGACCCGCGACGGCACCTTCCGCACCGACGCCGACCTCCGCGAGATCTACGCGGACTTCCTCGACGAACCCGGTCGCCGCGTGGTGACCTACTGCCGGATCGGTGAGCGCTCAAGCCACACCTGGTTCGTCCTCCACGAGCTCCTCGACCAGCCCGACGTGGTCAACTACGACGGCAGCTGGGTGGAGTACGGCTCACTGATCGGTGTCCCGGTCGAGCGGTGAGGATCCTCCTCGCCCCGCTCGGGCGATCGACTCGCTAATCTCTGGAGCATGTCACTTCTCTCCCGAGCGTTCGGACTGGCCGCACGCGCCTCCGTCGTCGCCGTCGGCGCCTCCGTGGCCTCCGCCGTCATCGTCGGCGTCGACCAGCGACGGGGCGCGGTCCCCCAGGTCCCGGACCACCCCGGCCCGTACTCCCCCGCGGAGCGCGAGGCGGCGGTGCGGATGTACCTCACCGCGCTCACGCTGCCCGCGGCCGCGTTCCGGGTGCCCTTCGCG
>NZ_JAALEE010000238.1:0-5722 GCF_014145265.1 Dietzia sp. CW19
CCGCCGGGCCCGCGCCGACCACCGCGACCCGCCGGCGCGTGGGCGCCACGGTGAGCACCAGCTCCGTCTCCCGGCCCGCGCGGGGATTGACCAGGCACGACGCCCGCTTGTTGGCGAAGGTGTGGTCGAGGCACGCCTGGTTGCAGGCGATGCAGATGTTGATCTCGTCGGCCCGCCCCTCGGCGACCTTGGCGGCGAACGCCGGGTCCGCCAGCAGCGGCCGCGCCATCGACACCAGGTCGGCCTGCCCGCTCGCGAGGATCCGCTCGGCCACATCCGGGGTGTTGATGCGGTTGGAGGCGATCACCGGCACGCCCACGGTCTGCTTGAGCCGGGCGGCCAGGTCCACGAACGCCGCCCGCGGCACCGAGGTGACGATGGTGGGGATGCGGGCCTCGTGCCAGCCGATCCCGGTGTTGAACACGTCGACGCCCGCGGCCTCGAGGCGCTGGGCGAGCTCGGCGGTCTCGTCCCAGGTCTGCCCGTCCGGCACCAGGTCGAGCACGCTGATGCGGTACTGGATCAGGAACTCCGGGCCCACCTCGGCGCGGACCCGGCGGACGATCTCCTCGGGGAACCGCATGCGCTTGCTCGCGGTGCCACCCCACGCATCGGTGCGCTGGTTGGTCCGGGCCGCGAGGAACTGGTTGATCAGGTACCCCTCGGAGCCCATGATCTCGACGCCGTCGTACCCCGCCCGGCGCGCCAGTCGTGCGGCCCGCACCCAGTGGTCGATGGTGCGCTCGACGCCCCGCGAGCTCAGGGCCCGCGCCTTGAACATGCTGATCGGGGACTTGGTGGACGAGGCCGAGCGGACGAACGGTTGATAGCCGTACCGGCCGGCGTGCAGCAGCTGGAGCAGGATGTGCGAGCCCTCGGCGTGGACGGCATCGGTGAGGCCGCGGTGTTTGTCCGCCATCCGCCGGCTGGCCATCATCGACCCGGCAGGGAGCAGCCAGCCCTCCACGTCGGGGGAGAACCCGCCGGTGACCATCATGGCGGTGCCGCCGCGCGCCCGCTCGGCGAAGTAGGCCGTGAGCTCGGGCAGGTGCTTGCTGCGGTCCTCGAGTCCGGTGTGCATCGACCCCATGACCACGCGGTTGCGCAGGGTGAGAGGCCCGACGACGAGGGGACTGGTCAAGTGCGGGTGGCTGGAGCTCATGGGGCCCATTGTGCCCTGGCCGGACACGACCTTACCCGCCGGTAAGGTCGTGTCGCGCGGAACCGTGATCAGTAGCGGAGGATCGCGCCGACCGAGTTGCCGTGCGGGAGGGCCTCGAGCACCACGAGCCGTCCGGAGGTGGCGCAGGTGTGGCCCACGGCGTCGTCGAGGTCGCCCGGCTGATCCTCCGGACGACAGGCCGCCCCGGTGAGGATCAGCGTCTCCACCCGGCCCTCGGAGGCCGCGGTGACGATCTCCCTGGGGTCGCTCACCCCGAGCCCGGTCCCGAGGGCTTCCCCGAACCGCTCGGTCGCCGCTGCCGCGTCGGCGCCGAGGACGGGCTGGACGATCGGCCACGCCTTCTCCTGCAACTCCGCGCCGCTGGCGTGGTCCGGGTTCCCTGCCACCACGTCGTCGAGAAGGTGGGGGTAGGACAGCTCCTCCCTGAGCATCGGGTGGTGCTCGGCCACCGCCGCCAGGACGAGCGGTCGGCGGTCGGGCCCCGCGAGCAGCTCGTCGATACCCGCCGCCACCTGACGGAAGAACTTCTGCAGCATCACGCGGTCCACCTCGCCGCCGGCACCGTGCCCGTGGAAGGCGGCGGTGCCCCCGGCAGCGGCCTGGTGCTGGAGCTGGGGCTCGCGCTCGGTGCGACCCTCGGCGTCCTCCATCGACGCCGGCGCGGTGCCGATGTCCCGCTCGTGGACCGAACCCCGGGTGGCCTCGAACAAGCGCACCGAGTTCTGGCTCAGGGCCAGGATGAGGAACTCGCCGTCGCCGACCGCGGACGGGACCAGGGGGCGGACGGCGAACGAGTCGGACACGTGGACCAGTTCCGGCATCTCCGTGCTCAGCCGGAAGGCCCGTGCGATGCCGGGGGCGGCGTAGAGCGCCAGTCCGTGGGCGGTGTGCTGCCAGAAGGGGTCCTCGTTCCCCAGCTCCCGCAGCGGCGCGAGCAGCTCGGCGGCCACCTCGGCCGGTGTGCCCCGGGTGACCAGCTCGGCCTGCGCGCGGTCGAGCAGCGAGCGCAACCTCAGCGGGCCCTGCCGCGTCTCCGGCCCGCCGCGGTGCGTCGGCATGAACACCGACACCGCCGGTCCCGAGGCGGTGCCCAGCGACTCCAGGTCGGCGGCGGTGATCGGATCGATGTTCCGTGTTCGTTGGATCGACGTCATGGCTCCGACCGTAACGCCGATCACAGCTCGACGCGGGCTCTCGAGCCGATCGTTGCAAGTCGGAGATGTGTACGGCCCCGGGCCGCGCGGTCCACTACATACGATGTAACAGATGTGACTTCTGTGACGAAAGATGCATGAGTGAACTCGCGGTACTACAGTGTGAGTCAACGATCCCCGCCGGGTCCGGCTCCGGCCGCCACCCCAGGAAAGGACACCCACGTGCGTCATCCCATCCGTTCCGTCGTCGCAGCCGGGGCCTCCGCCCTCCTGCTCGTCACGGGCGCCGGCACGGCCTCCGCCCAGGGGTCGCTCGAACTCGCCCTGCCCTTCCCGCTGGACATCCCCGGCCTCGCCTCCCTCATGTCGGGCCCGTCCACGCCGGGGACCACCGCGACCACCACCGTCGCCGAGCAGGACGCCCCTCTCGTCGTGGTTCCGCCCGAGGTGGCCCGGAAGGCGTTCGAGGGCAGCGTGGTGGCCGGGGTCAACGAGGCGCGGACCGCGGTGGGCGCCGAGCGGCTGGTCACCGACGCGATCCTCTCCGTCGAGGCCGCGGTCCGCGCGGACCAGCTGGCGGTGGGCGACCCCACGACCGGCGACCTCCCGGTCCCCGACAGCGGCGAGGCCCGGGACCGCACGGTCCTGACCCTGCCCCCGGAGGCCACGCCGCAGAACGTGCTCACCGCGATGCTCACCGACACCGGGATGCGCGAGCGGATGCTCGACAGCGCGTTCACGAAGGTGGGAGTGGGAACGGCCGCGGGCGAGGACGGAGTGATCCACGTCGTACTCGACTTCGAGCGGGGGTAGCACGACCAGGGGTTCTTCCGGTTAACTGTGTGAAAATACGGCTAGATTTCTTTTCCCCCTAGCCCGGCGGGGACTTGCTCTCTACCGTGGCCTCTGCACGCCCTCCCCCTCGGGGTGTGCAGAACTGGAGATCCCTCGTGCGTCGCACTTCCCCTCGTTTCGTCAAGCCCCTCGCCGTCTGCGCTGCCGCCACCATGGCTGTCGCCGGACTCGGCGTCCCCGCGGCCTCTGCGCAGCAGTTCCTCATGCCGGGCTCGTCGTTCGGCGTCGCCGTCGGCGGCGGCGGTACGGTCCCGGCCCTCGATCCCACGAGCGCCGAGTACCGCCAGCAGCTCCACGACGCCACCAACGCCGCGCGCGTGGCCAACGGCCGGGCTCCGCTCCCGTCCAACGACGCGCTCGTCCGGTTGGCCACCGCCTGGAGCCAGGTGCAGGCCGCGGAGAACCGCATGTACCACAACCCCGATCTGCGCGACCAGGTCCCGGCCGGCACCACGCGCTGGTCGGAGAACGTGCTGCAGAACTGGCGCAACGCCACCCCTCAGCAGCTGGTCAACCAGTGGATGGCGTCCACCGGACATAGGCTCAACCTGCTGCGCACCGACCACACCTCGATGGGTATGGGCGTCGCCGTGGCCGGCGACAACAAGCTCTACGCCACCCAGGTGTTCACCCGGAGTTGAGTCGGGTCCGACCGTTCGCGGTCGGCAGCACTCATCCATAGCCACTCATCGATCAGGACGTTCCGCACACGTTTCGCGAGAAGCAGGTGTGCGGAACGTCCTTTTCGATGTGCGGGCCCGGCCGAGGCGCGGCGTCAGCCGACCATCCCCGCCAGCATCGCCCCGAGCCCCTCGTCGAATCGCGAGTCGTAGTCCACGCGCGGCATCGCGGGGTCCACGGCGGCGAGGTTGTGGTGGGTCTGCTCCTCGATCGTCACGCCGAGGACGTAGGCGGTGAGAGCCGTGGTCAGGCCCGCCGCCCGATCGCCGCCCCCGTGCCGCGCACACGTCCGTGCGACCGCGTCGGCCACCGGGTTCACCGCACCGGCGGCCAGCCCCAGTGCCACGATCTCGGCCCCGTCGGGCACCCCCGCGACAGCGATCCGCATCGCCCGGGCCACCCCGCGCAGTTCGTCAGCGGCCGATGCGCCGGCCTCCACCGGGGCCACGTCCGCCAGGACCCGTTCGGCGACGGCGGTGAGCAGCGCCTGCTTTGACGGGAAATGCCAGTACAGAGCACTCGGCTGGACGTTCAGCCGCGTCGCCAGCGTGCGCATCGACATGCCGGGCAACCCCGCTTCATGCAGGAGTCCGAGCGCGGTGTCGACGACGGCCGACTTGTTGAGAGCCACGACCGGTAACCCTATCGCCCCTCCCGCGGCTCCGACGCGCCTGCAACCTGAACGCTGTACAAGTCGGCGAATTCCCGCTACCTTAACGGCGTTCAATGAACGGCGTTCAGGAGGAACCATGGCCACCACGACCACCCGTTGGCACGAGCTCGCGGACCGCATTCTCGACGGCGGGGCGATCGACGCGACGGAGGCGCTCGCCGTGCTCGACTCGTCCGACGCCGAGCTCATGGAGGTGGTCGCGGCCGCGTCCCGGCTGCGGTTCGAGCACTTCGGCAACAAGGTCAAGGTCAACTACCTGGTCAACCTCAAGAGCGGCCTGTGCCCGGAGGACTGCTTCTACTGCTCGCAGCGCCTCAACTCCACCGCCGGCATCCTGCGCTACACCTGGCTGAACACCGAGGAGGCCGTCACGGCGGCCAAGGCGGGCATCGCGGCCGGCGCCTCGCGCGTGTGCCTGGTCGCCAGCGGCACCGGCCCGAGCAACCGCGAGGTCGGCAAGGTCTCGGACATCATCGAGGCCATCAAGTCCGACACCCCGGGCGTCGAGGTGTGCGCCTGCCTGGGCGCGCTGAAGGACGGTCAGGCCGAGAAGCTCTGCGCGAGCGGCGCCGACGCCTACAACCACAACCTCAACACGGCGGAGAGCCACTACGAGGAGATCTGCACGACCCACACCTACGCCGACCGCGAGCACACCGTGAGCCAGGCGCACGGCGCGGGCCTGTCGGCGTGCTCGGGCTTCATCGCCGGCATGGGCGAGACCCGCGAGCAGCTGGTCGAGCTGGCCTTCGACCTGCGCGTCAAGGGCGTCGACTCGATCCCGGTGAACTTCCTGCTGCCCTTCGACGGCACCCCGCTCGAGGGCGTGGACACGCTCAACCCGCGCGACTGCCTGCGGATCCTCGCGATGGTCCGGTTCGTCGCCCCCGACACCGAGATCCGGATGGCCGCCGGCCGCGAACGCCACCTCGGCTACCTCCAGGGCATGGGCCTCTTCGTGGCCAACTCGCTGTTCCTCGGCGACTACCTCACCAGCGAGGGCCAGCCCGGCGGCGAGGACCTGCAGATGATCGCCGACGCCGGTCTCGAGGTCCTGCAGATGGACGGGGCCGGCCATGCGCCTCACCACCCCGCGACACCGGGAACGGCTCCCGCGGCGGTGCCCGGTGCTGCGCCCGTGGCGGCGCCCGCCGCGCACGAGAAGCAGGAGAAGAA
>NZ_JAALEE010000239.1:0-3724 GCF_014145265.1 Dietzia sp. CW19
GGATCTGCAGGTCCGGCAGCGGCAGACCGAGTCGGTCGAACTCGAGCTCACCGATCCAGCGGATCACCTCCGCCTCCCGCCCGGGTCCGAGCCGGGCCGCCGTGTAGGCGGCGTTGGAGGCCACGTACCGGTCGAGCAGGACCACGTCGTGGGAGGCGGCCAGTTCGCGGAGCTCGGCGAGGGCCGCGTGTCGGTCCAGGGCGAACAGCAACGCCATCGCGTGCGGGGAGTCGGCCGTACCGGCCTGGCCGCCGTGCAGGGCGTCGGCGGCCAGGTCGGCGTGCAGGGTCCCGTACCGGGGGAACGCCAGACGCCCGACCGACACACCCCGGTCGGCGAGCTCACCGACCAGGGCGGTCGTCAGGGTGTTCTTGCCCGCGCCGTCGAGCCCCTCGACGACGACCAGACGCGCGACCACGGGATCGGATCAGTACCGGTAGTGGTCGGGCTTGTACGGGCCCTCGACGTCCACTCCGATGTACTCGGCCTGGTCCTTGGCCAGCGTGGTGAGCGATCCACCGAGTGCCTCGACGTGCAGGCGCGCGACCTTCTCGTCGAGGATCTTGGGCAGCAGGTGGACGCCGATCGGGTACTGGTCGGCCTTGCTGAACAGCTCGATCTGGGCGATCACCTGGTCGGAGAAGCTGTTGGACATCACGAACGACGGGTGGCCGGTGGCGTTGCCGAGGTTGAGCAGACGCCCCTCCGACAGCACGATGATCGAGCGGCCGTCGGAGTCGAAGACGAACTCGTCGACCTGCGGCTTGATATTGATGCGGGTGACGTCCGCCGCGGACTCCAGTCCGGCCATGTCGATCTCGTTGTCGAAGTGGCCGATGTTGCCCAGGATCGCCTTGTTCTTCATCCGCTTCATGTGGTCGAAGGTGATGATGTCCTTGTTGCCGGTGGCCGTGATGATGATGTCGGCCGCCTCGATGGCCTCGTCCACGGTCACCACGTCGAAGCCGTCCATGAGGGCCTGCAGCGCGTTGATCGGGTCGATCTCGGTGACCTGGACGCGCGCGCCCTGGCCGGCGAGGGCCTCGGCGCACCCCTTGCCCACGTCGCCGTAACCGCACACCAGGGCCTTCTTGCCGCCGATGAGGGCGTCGGTGCCGCGGTTGATGCCGTCCAGCAACGAGTGGCGGGTGCCGTACTTGTTGTCGAACTTGCTCTTGGTGACCGCGTCGTTGACGTTGATCGCCGGGAACGGCAGCACACCCTCGGCGTGGAAGTGGTACAGGCGGTGCACGCCGGTGGTGGTCTCCTCGGTGACGCCCTGGACCGACTCGGCGATGGCCGTGTACTTGCCCGGGTGGGCCGACACGGACTCGCGCAGCAGCGCGTGGAAGACCTTCTCCTCCGCCGACCAGGCGGAGTCGTCCGACGGCACGGCCCCGGCCTGCTCGAACTCCTTGCCCTTGATCACGAGCATGGTGGCGTCGCCACCGTCGTCGAGGATCATGTTGGGATCGGTGCCGGGCCAGGTCATGATCTGCTCCGTGCACCACCAGTACTCGGCGAGCGTCTCGCCCTTCCACGCGAACACCGGCACGCCGGACGGGGCCTCGGGCGTGCCCTCCGGGCCCACGACGACGGCGGCGGCCGCCTCGTCCTGCGTGGAGAAGATGTTGCACGAGGCCCACCGGACCTCCGCGCCCAGCGCGGTCAGCGTCTCGATCAACACGGCGGTCTGCACCGTCATGTGGATGGATCCGGCGATCCGGGCCCCCGCCAGCGGCTGCTCCGCCCCGTACTCCTCACGCAGCGCCATGAGGCCGGGCATCTCGTGCTCGGCCAGACGGATCTGCTTGCGGCCCGCCTCCGCCAGCGACAGATCCGCCACCTTGAACTCGACACCGTTGACGGACTGCACGTGCAGATCAGCGGACATGTGTGCGACCAGCTCCTCGTAGTTCGGAAAAGACTTCCGCACCACACTAGCGGGGAGCTCTACCGCTACGCCGTCCCCGTCTCCGGACCGCCGACCCGGGTGCGGAAGACGGTGGCCCCGTCGGCGCCCTCCAGCTCCACCACCGGCGTCGAGGCGGGGACCCACACCGCGTGGCCGGGCCCCAGCGTCTCCGTGGTCCCGTTCTCCGACACGCACACCCGGCCGGAGGTACACAACAGGACCTCCGGGCCGTCGGTCCGGTAGGTGACGGGGCCGGTGCCGGCGGGGAGCACGATGCGCGAGAGCGCGAAGTCGGGCTCGGGCGTGGGGTAGTCCACCTCCCCGGGGATCCCGCGATCGGCGGGGACCGGCCGCACCGTGGGGTCCGCGAGCGGGTCGAACGCGAGCACCCGCATCAGCTCCGGGACGTCGACGTGCTTGGGTGTCAGGCCCCCGCGCAGGACGTTGTCCGAGTTGGCCATGACCTCCACCCCGACTCCGCGGAGATAGGCGTGGAGCTGACCGGGGCCCAGGTACACGGCCTGCCCCGGCCGGAGCACCACCCTGTTGAGCAGCAGGGCACCCAGGACACCGGGATCCGTGGGGTACCGCTCGGCGAGCTCGACCACGGTCGTGGCCTCGTTCGACCACGCGCCGGAGACACCCTCCGCGGTGAGGTACCCCACGGCGCCGGTGACCAGGTCCGCCACCACCGTCTCCAACGCCATGTGCGGCATCGTCACGAAGGTGGTGAACACCGCACGGAGGCCCTCCGCGTCCGGCTGGCCGTCCAGCATGTCGCGGTAGGGGCGCAGGGCCGGCACGTCGAGGGCGTCGAACAACGCCACGGTCCGGGGCACGGGGCGGAATCCCACCAGCGCGTGGAACTCGGTCAGGGCCACCAGGATCTCGGGCTTGTGGTTGGTGTCGCGGTAGTTGCGATCCGGGGCGTGGACGGCGATCCCCCGCGCGTCCTCGGCGGCGAAACCCTCCCTCGCCCTCTCCGGGGACGGGTGCGCCTGCAGGGAGAGCGCCTGCTCGGCGGACAGGAGCTTGACCAGGAACGGCAGTCCGCCCCCGTGTTCCGCGGCCACCCGCGCCCCGAGCTCTCCCTCGGGGTCGGCGGCGATCCGCGCGTCCAACCCCCGCCCGTCGGCGCAGAGCGACGAGCCGGAGTCGTGGGCGCCGAACCAGTGCTCGGCCACCGGGTGCGGTGCCGGGGAGTGGGTTCCGCACAACTCGGGGAGCGCCGTCCGCGAGCCCCATGCGTACGCCTGGACGACCGGGGTGAGAGCGACCACGGTTCTAGAGCCCCCCCACCAGCAGGTACGCGGCGGAGAGTTCGGTCCGTGCCATGAGCGCGGCCACCTTTCCGCTCAACGGGGCCGGTGTGGCACCGACCGTGTCCCGACCACGATCGGAGATCCACTCGACGTCCGCGAGCGGGCCCGCGGCCAGGCGGACGAATTCCTCGTCCGCGCTGAGCACCATACCGAGGTGCCGGATGGTCCTGTCCTCGCGTTCACCGTCGAGCTGGTCGTCGTGGAACAGACTCGCGAGGGGGTCCACGGCGGGCAGCCCTCGGGCGCGCTCGGCCTGCGACCGGACGGCGTCGGTGACGGAGGAGGTCGCCGTGACCCGGCCGGCGTCGCAGAACGCGGCCACCGCCCTGTCGCAGTAGGCCGCGGACAACGGATCCGAGTGGATCCAGACGAGCGGGTCCGAACCGGCGACCGCGGTGGCGAGGAGCTTGGCCGGGTTGACGGGGGTGGCGAGATCGGGCCCCAGGCCCTCGAGTTCGACGTCGACGGCGTCCGCGGCCACGCCGAC
>NZ_JAALEE010000240.1:0-3169 GCF_014145265.1 Dietzia sp. CW19
GCCCGGGCTCAGCAGGACGCCGTCGAACTCGGCGACCACGCCCGCGAGCGACGCCGGGTCGTAGCCGCCGTCCGGGCCGGCGAGTCTCTCGTCGTCGTTCCGCCACACCTCGCACGTCGCGCCCAGCTGTCCCAGGTACTGGACCAGGTTGTAGACGAAGCTGTCGTAGTTGTCGACGACGAGGATGCGCATAGATGCAGCGTACTGCTGTCGTCGGGATGAACGTCCCCGGCGGGTCTTGGTAGAGTGGCCTGGATCAGCCCCACCAGTGCGAGGACGTCATGCCCAAGTCAAAGGTCCGGTCGAAGACCGAGTACACCGACGCGGCCGTCAGCCGCACCCCCGTCAAGGTCAAGGGGACGCCCACCGCGCAGTGGTACCTGATCGTGATGTTCGGTCTCATGATCCTGGGCCTGGCGTGGTTGGTGACCTACTACATCGCCGGTGAGCGGATCCCGTTCATGCAGTCCCTCGAGACCTGGCAGAACTTCGCCATCGGTTTCGGGCTGGCCGTGGTCGGGCTGCTCATGACCATGAACTGGCGCTGACACCCGTTCTACCGGAACCCCGTTCCCCGCATTCCACAGCTTAATTCACAGGTCACCCCCCGCACGACGCGGGGGGTGACCTGCATTTTCTCATCGAATTGACATCCATGCAGGTCACGGTGGTGTATTCGGCGAAGTGACCGGTGTTAGCGATGCCCGCGCCCGCGCACACAGGCTGTGGACAACTCCCTCCACACTGGGGATAAACCCTCGACGACGACGACGAGGACGACGCCGCAGGTCGGGGTGCTGCCCTCTCGAACGCGGATCGAACTCCACCCGTGTGATTCATCCACACTGTGGATTCCGCCTGTGGATAAGGGAGGATGGCGGGATGAGTGAGACAACGGCGTCCACCGGCGGACACCAGGCCGCGTCGTGGGGCCCGGGGACCCTGTGGCCGGCCGCGCAGATCGCCCTCGGGGTCGGTGCGGTGGTGGTGGGACTGACCAACCGGGATCCCCTGGGGCTCATCCTCACCGGGCTGCTGGCGCTGCTCGTGGTCCCCGCGGGGGTGATGCAGTTGATGCGGCGTCCCCGGATAGAGGTGGTGGACGGACAGCTCGCGATCAAGAAGCTCGGTGGCGTGGTGTTCGTGCCGCCGGCGCAGGTCGTCGAGGCGCGCGCGCTCGGGGTCGCGAGATGGGGCGTGCGCCAGCACCTCATGCGACTGGAGTACGTGGACGACCGGGGGCGGGAGCAACTCGACGTGTTCACGCGGGGAGACCTGGGGACCGATCCGCGTGAGGTGAGGGAGAGGCTGGTGGGCCTGGGATTCGGGGGGACTCGGGGGCCGGGGTCCGGCGGCTCGGATGCCACGGGGTCGGATACCGGCGGGTCGGATACCGGCGGCCCCGGATCTATCGCCTGAGGACGTAACCCCACTGCATGGTGTCGGCCGCGTACCAGGCGGCCACGGCGACGAGCGCCACCAGTCCCAGGTAGGCGAGCCACGACACGGTCTCCCGACCGCCACGACCCACCCGTCCCGGCAGTCGACGGGGCAGGACCACCAGGACGAGCGCTCCGAGCGCGCCCACCACCAGGCCGCCCAGGTGGGCGGCGAGGGAGATGCCGGGAACGAGGAAGCTCACGCCGATGTTGAGCACCAGCAGTATCCCGATCCCCTTGACGTCGAGGCGCATCGACATCGCGACGATCGCGTACGCACCCATGAGGCCGAAGATGGCGCCGGACGCCCCGGCCGTGAGCGCGTTCTGGCCGTAGAACATCACGGCGACGGAGCCGCCGAAGGCCGAGACCAGGTACAGCGCGAAGAACCGGGCGTGTCCGATGCTGCGCTCGATGCCCAGACCGAGGATCCACAGCATGTACATGTTGAGCAGGAGGTGCATCGGCCCGAAATGCTGGAAGGCCGAGGTCATCAGGCGCCACCACTCGTCCCGCGCCGCGACCAGCGGCGGATAGAGCGCCGTGGCCTCGAACAGCGCCGAGGTGTGGTTGCCGAGCATGCTCCGCGACTGGGCGACCGTGGCGGCGTAGACCGCGAGGTTGGCGGTGATGAGCCACGCGGTCACCGGCTGGCGTCGGAAGAAGCGGGAGACGGCGCCGCCGCTGTGCGTCTGGGTGGTCATGGGCTGGTGTGCTGTCACCGTTCCTGGATCGTCGTGGATAGACCGACGGCGCGGGACCGGTGTTCCGGTGCCCGCGCCGCTGGCCGGGCCGTGTCGCCACGACCCTGTGGATCAGGAGTCAGGAGATCAGGAGTCAGGAGATCTCGATCGACTCGATCACGATGTCCTCGACCGGGCGGTCCATGGCGCCGGTCTTGGTGGTGGCGATGGCGTCGATGACCTTCTGCGAGTCGGCGTCCGCGACCTTCCCGAAGATGGTGTGCCGGTTGTTCAGGTGCGGAGTCGGGCCCACGGTGACGAAGAACTGCGAACCGTTGGTCCCCGGGCCGGCGTTGGCCATGGCCAGCAGGTACGGCTCGGTGAACTGGAGCTCCGGGTGGAACTCGTCCTTGAACTGGTAGCCCGGGCCGCCGCGGCCGGTTCCCGTGGGGTCGCCGCCCTGGATCATGAACCCGGAGATGACGCGGTGGAAGATCGAACCGTCGTAGAACGGGCCGGACTTCTCGCCCTTGGCGTTGGCCTGGGAGTAGTCCTTCGACCCGTCGGCCAGACCGACGAAGTTCGCGACCGTCTCCGGGGCGTGGTTGCCGAACAGATCGACGACGATGTCGCCCTTGTTCGTGTGGATGGTTGCCTTCTGCGTTGCGATGCTCACGACGACCATCCTGCCACGCGGTCCCGGTGGATGTCGGCGAGGTGGTGGTCGCTGTCCGAGGGCTGTGCCACCATCTACCCATGAGCACACGAAGCGATCGCGCCGCCGAGCGTAAGGCCATCAAGTCCGCCGAGAAGGACCTGAAGAACGCCGGCACCGCCGCCCGGAAGGCGTTCGACCTCAAGGATCCCCGCTTCCTCGGGGAGGCCGCCGTGGCCGCGACCCGTGGGCCCGCGGGCCTGGCCCTCTTCGGCGCGAGCCGCGGTATCCAGGTGCTGCGGGACCGCCGCGCGGAACAGGCGGAGATCCTGGGCACGCTGGCCGCGGACGCCAAGCAGCACGCCGAGGACCTCCGGGAGCAGTCGTCCGTT
>NZ_JAALEE010000241.1:0-1724 GCF_014145265.1 Dietzia sp. CW19
GTGCGGGCGCAGTCGGCGATCACCGCGGGTGCGCGGCCGAACGTCATGGGGACGACGACGACGAGGTCACCCGCCCGGCCCTCCGCCGACACCAGGTCGGACAGTCCACGCCCGGGCGCGGCCGACGGGATGCCGAGGTCGGGCATCTGCTCCGCTTCCGGACCCAGCGCCGCGACGATCCGGGCGGTGGCCGGGTCGGTGTGCTGGTGAACGTGCTCGTGCACCGGGGAGTGCGCGGTCACGCCTGCTGCTCCGCCGGGCCGACGGGATCGTGCACCGTGACCAGCTTGGAGCCGTCCGGGAAGGTGGCCTCCACCTGGATCATCGGCAGCCGCTCCACCACCCCGGCCATGACCTGCCCGGCGTTCAGGACCCGACGTCCGAGGTCCATGCACTCGGCGACCGTGCGCCCGTCGCGGGCGTGCTCGACGATCTCCCACGAGATGAGCGCGGTGGCCTCCGGGACGTTGAGCAGCACCCCGCGCTCGAGCCTGCGCCTCGCGACCTCCGCCGCGGTGAACAGGGTGAGCTTGTCCAGCTCGCGGGGGGTGAGCTTCATCCTCTGAGGTCCTCTCGTGCTCGGGCATCAGCGCGCCGGGTGGATGCATGCCGGGTGGGTGCACGCTGGGGCTGTTGATCACGCTAATACCGCCGTGTGTCGGCTGTGTTACGCCGACTCTGAGCGCCGCGCGCCACCCTGACCTGCGGTGCCCTGCTTGCCGCGCGCAGGGCACCGCAGGTCAGAGCACCGGGCCGTCGGGGAGGTCACCACGAGCCCCGCGCTCAGTGGTGGCGGGCGCCCATGAGGTGCAGGATGCGGTGCACGGTGTCGTCGGCGAGCGAGTAGCGGACCACCCTGCCGTCGTCGGCGTCCCGGGCGGCGCGCACCCAGCCCCTGTCCCGGAGGATCCGCAGCGCCTGGGAGGCGGCGTTGCGGGTGATCCCGGCGGCCTCGGCCAGGTCGGAGACGGTCGCGACACCGGGGCCCACGTGGTGCATGTGTGCGAGGAGCCCCAGCCTGGTGGGGTCGCCGAGCAGCTCGAAGCGCTCGGCCCAGTCGGTCAGATCCATCGCTCCCCCACGCATCAGGCTTAACACCAGGCGTGTTCAGACGCTCTCCGGTGTAACAGCAGCGACACATCCGCTCGCTACGCTCTGCGAACTATGTGTCCAGCCGGACACCTACCCTAGCCCTGGCAGGAGTGCGTCTGTGAGACCGTTGTACGCCGCCGTCTGCGTCGGACTCGCGTCAGCCCTCGCCGCGTCGGGCTGCGCGACCCCCGCCCCGGCGTCGGAGAGCACCGGTCAGATCGTGTTGGCCGACGCCGGGGACCCCGGTGAGTTCAACCCCGTGTCCGGATACGGATCGACCGGCGTCTCCCCGCTCTACGAGGGGCTCCTGCGCCCGGTCGCCGCCGACGATTCCACGCTGCCCCGGCTCGAGCCCGCCCTGGCCGCGCAGGAACCGGAGGTCAGCGCGGACGGGCTCACCTGGACGGTCCGGCTGCGTGATGGCGTGCACTTCCACGACGGCTCCCTCCTGGATTCCGGCGACGTGGCGGCCGCCTACCGCGCGGTGGCCGATCCGCGCTCGGCCTCCCCCATCGCCTCGGACTACTCCCCGATCGCACGCGTGGACACCCCGGACCCGCTCACCGTGCGCTTCCACCTCCACGCGCCCGACCCGGGGATGCCGGCCCGGCTCCTGCTGGGCATCGCGCCCG
>NZ_JAALEE010000242.1:0-10769 GCF_014145265.1 Dietzia sp. CW19
CGAAAACGCCCGCACCCCGAGAGGGTGCGGGCGTTCGTCGGCGAGTCGTCGTGAGTCGGGGATCGCCGACCGGAACCGGCCTGTCGGCGCTCGTCAGCCGACGCGGGAGAGCCAGGTGACCTCGGCAGCGGCGGGATGCCCGCGGAGCGGCTCCAGCGCGCGGTCCCATGCGGTGCCGAGTTCGGCGTCCACCGAGGCGTGGAACGCGGCGGGGCCTGCGGCCATGAGGTGCCGGAGCCTGTTCTCCCCGATCACCACGTCCCCGCTCGCGCCCGTCTGGCCTCGCCACATCCCGAGTTCCGGGGTGTGCGAGAAGCGTTCGCCGTCGACGAGGTCACTCGGGTCCTCGGTGACCTCGAAGGCCAGCATCGACCACTTGGCCAGCGAATCGGCCAGGCGAGCACCGGTGCCGACCGGACCGATCCAGTCGACGATCGCCTTGCGGGCGCCCGGCTGGGCCGGCTGGTCCTCCCAACGCATGGCGGAGGACGCGTCGAGGGTGCTCGCCAGAGCCCACTCGACGTGAGGGCACAACGCGGTAGGCGCGGCATGGATGAACACCACGCCGGTCGTCGTATCCGCGAAATGGTTCAGATCAGACATCGCTTCACTCCCGACTCACTGAGGGACGTCTTCCCCAACGACCTCGCGATATCGTGTGAACGATGATTCGTATGTGGTTGTAGTGCACAACTGTGCCTCAAGTGAACGAACTACACCAGCGACACTTCTGCATTCTCAGCAAAGTTACAGCACCGTAATCCCGCCGGTGTGAGTCCCCGGCGGCGTGTCGGCGAGGAGGGTGCGTCAGCCCCCGAGGGAGTCCTCCGGGCGGCTGCGACGGGTTGCGGCGTCCACCACCCTGTCCGACAACTCCGGCCACAGCGGCTTGGCCCAGTCCCCGAAGTCGCGGTCGGTGAGCACGACCAGGGCCGTCTCGATCTCGGGCTGCACCCACAGCAACGTGCCCGACTGTCCGAAGTGCCCGAAGGTCCCGGGAGAATTGTGCTGGCCGGTCCAATGGGGATACTTGGCCTCCCGGAGCTCGAACCCCAGACCCCACGGACACGGCTTGTGCATGCCGTAACCGGGCACGACGCCGTCGAGGCCGCGGAACTGCTCGTTCACCGCCTCCTCCAGTGTCTCGGGCGCCAGGAGCCGCGGTGCCACGAGTTCGGTCGCGAAGGCGACCAGGTCGGCGAGGCTGGCCGAGGCACCGTGTCCGGCCGAGCCCTCGAGCACCGTCGATCCCATCCCGAGCGGCTGACACACGGCCTCGGTGAGGTAGTCGGGGAAGGCGATCCCCGTGGCGTCGGCGATGTGGTCCGCGAGCACCTCGAAGCCGGCCGAGGAGTAGATGCGTCGCTCCCCCGGCCCGGCGCGCACCTTCCCGCGATCACTGAAGTCCAGACCGGATGCGTGGGCCAACAGGTGGCGGACGGTCGAGCCCTCGGGCCCGGCGGCCTCGTCGAGGGAGATCGCCTCCTCCTCGACAGCGAGGAGCGCGGCCACGGCCACTATCGGTTTGGTCACCGAGGCGAGACGGTAGACGCGGTCCTCGTCGCCACGCACGGCCAGGAGCCCCTCCGGACCGACGACCGCTGCCGAGACGTTGTCCACCGGCCAGTCGTCGACGACCGCCAGAGCGGCGTCCAGCCTGTCTCGACCGAACTCGTCCGACATGGGTTCCTCCCGCGTGATGTCCGATCGGGCCGACGCCCGCCGGATCGCCTGTGGCTGCGTCGTCTACAGCTGTGTGGTCAGTGTGTCAGCTCCGCGGTCACGTCCGCGGCACGTCGCGCCGACGGAACCCGACCACCCCGGCGACCAGCAGGACGGCCGCCAGCACCAGCAGTACCGCCACCCCCGCCGTGTCGACCGGCCCGACGGGGGCCCGGCCCACCGCGCCGAACGGCGACAGACGCATCTGGGACTCGGTGAGTCTGAGGGTGGGGCCCATGAACGTGACGACGGCGGAGACCGCGAACAGCGCCCAGGCCAGTGCCTGCATGCGGGGCACCAGCCCGAACAGCGCAACCGACAGTCCGACGAACAGGAGCGCCGGGGGCACCTGCCAGGACCCGGCCGCGACGATCCGCCCCATCGAGTCCGGGTCGTCGAGGGCGATGGAGGTGGACAGCGCGAAGGCTGCGGAACCGGCCACCACGACCACCGCGGCACCCACGGCCACGACCGCGGTGTGCAGGGCCAGCCATGACCACCTGGACCGCCCGGCCGCGAGGTCGAGCTCCAGCCGCCCCGAGGTCTCCTCCCCCCGCAACCCCCCGAGTGTCTGCAGGGCGAAGCCCGCGCCGAGGATCCCGACGAACACCACGAGCATCTGCACGAGGGAATCGACGAGTGCCGGGGACTCGACCAGGAAGGCTGCGAGGGACGGGTTGGACATGATGGCCTCGACCACGACGTTCATCAGGGCGCCGTACATGGTCATGAGCGCCACGACGCCGATCGTCCAGCCGATGAGCGCTCCGAGGTGCTGGTGCACCGCCCCGCCGAGCTCGGACGCCCGCCACCTCGACGCCGTGGCCGACCCGGTGCGGGCCGGCACCAGCCCTGCCCCGACGTCGCGGCGACCGGAGAGCCACAGGGCGGCGGCGGACAACGCTCCGGCCGTCCCCACCGCCACGACGAGTGGGAGGGCGGTGGCGTCCCCGAACGGGCGGACCAACCCGTGCCATCCCAGGGGGGAGGTCCAGCTCACCCAGTTCTCGTTGGTGTCGCCGATCCCCCGCAGGACGAGCGTGAGTCCGGCCAGGGTCATTCCGGCCGCCCACACGGTGCGGTTGTGGGCCACCACCTGTGCGAGCACCGCCGTGGCCGCGGCGTACACCCACCCCGTGGCGACGATCGAGGCCGCGTAGAACGCCGCCCCGGTGCGATCGACCGGGATGGCGAGGGTCGACGCCCAGATTCCGGCGCCGAGGAGCAGGAAGACGCCGCCGACGACGACGAGAGCTGCCGTGACCGGGGCGAGCCGACCTGTCCGGGCGGACAACAGGAGTTCTGTCCTGCCGGTCTCCTCCTCCCGGCGGGTGGACCGGGCGGTCAGGGCGATCGCCATGACCGGGATCGCGAACGAGGCGATGAACGCGTACTCGTTCATCATGACCCCGCCCAGGGTGTCGAGCCCGGCCACGCGGCCGTTGAGCATCACCATGGCCTCGCCGAGGGACGCGGAGTAGGTGGCCAGCTTCTCCGGGGTGTCGTACAGCGCGGCGATCGAGACGCCGGTGAGCAGATACAGCGAGACCAGGCCGAGTACCCACGCGGCGGCGGACCGCCACCCCGTGCGCAGGGCGATCCGGACCAACAGGCCGGTGCCGGCGAAGGCGGAGTTCACCGTGACCCGCCGGATGTCGTGCCCGACTCTCCAGGCCCCTCCGCGGCCCCC
The DNA here is from genome assembly GCF_014145265.1 of Dietzia sp. CW19. Classification (NCBI taxonomy): domain Bacteria; kingdom Bacillati; phylum Actinomycetota; class Actinomycetes; order Mycobacteriales; family Dietziaceae; genus Dietzia; species Dietzia sp. CW19. The sequence goes on from NZ_JAALEE010000242.1 coordinate 3,413, forward strand.
GCGCCCGAGTAGGCGGTGAGGAAGAGGTCGTCCAGACTCGGCGGGGTGGCGGTGAGGGTGTGTATCCCGGCCGCGTGCAGGATCCCCGTCACCTCGGCGAGCCGCTCGGCGGGCACGTGGCAGCGGACGTCGAACCGCCCGTCACCGGAGCGCTCCATCCGCAGACCGTCTACCCCGACGATCGACTCCAGGGCACTCGGATCGGTGTCGGTGACGGCGTGGACCTCGGTGGTGGTGTGGCGGCGCAGGTCGCCCAGGGTGCCCGAGCTGATCGTGCGGCCGTCGCGGATGATGCTCACCCGATCGGCCAGCGCCTCGACTTCACCCATGATGTGGCTGGAGAGCAGCACGGTGGAACCACCGTCGACGGCCTCCCGCACGCACTCCTGGAACACCAGCTCCATGAGCGGATCCAACCCGGAGGTGGGCTCGTCCAGCACGAGCAGTTCGGCGCCGGACGCCAGGGCCGCGACGAGTGAGACCTTCTGCCGGTTTCCCTTGGAGTAGTCCCGGGTGCGTTTGGTGGGGTCCAGGCGGAAGCGGTCGATCAGCTCGTCACGGCGTGCCGGGTCCAGTCCGCCCAGTGCGCGCCCCAGGATGTCGATGCACTGTCCCCCGGTCAGACGCGGCCACAGCGTCACCTCCCCCGGTACGTACGCCAACCTGGCGTGCAGCTCGACAGCGTCCCGCCACGGGTCGCGCCCGAACAGGGTCACCCGTCCCGAATCGGACCGCATCAGGCCCAGGAGGATCCTGATGGTGGTGGACTTGCCCGAGCCGTTGGGGCCCAGGAAGCCGTGCACCTCGCCGCGTCGGACGTCCAGGTCCAGGCCGTCGAGGGCGCGGGTGGCGCCGAATGTCTTGACCAGGCCCTCGACGTGTACCACCAGGTCCGAATCTGAACGCATGACCAGTCCCTTCGTCGATTCCCCCCGATCATCCTCCCCATCCTCGGCACAATGTGGCAATGCGCTCACCGATGTCCGGACACAGGACTTTTCGCCCCTCGATCAAGGACCGCCTCACCAAGGCGGCGATGACCGCCTCGGGCTCTCTGCCCGGCCCGCTGATCCAGCTCGCCGGCGGCGCCCCCCGGCGGATCGACGGCCAGGTGCTGGACCCGCACTTCCAGGCGGGGGTCCGGGTGATGTCCCTGCTGTCGGAAGGCGAGTACGAGGACATACCGCTCGAACAGGCACGCCAGACCGTGGAGCGGTCCGCGTACACCGTGTCGGGCAACCGGATCGAGCTCGCCGTCGTCAAGGACCTGGTCCTCCCGCTCGCCGGTAGCGATGACACCGACGACGATCGCACCGGTGCCGAGACCGCCCGCGCCGACCTTCCCGCCCGCCTGTACTCCCCCGTCCACGGCGACGAACCGCTGCCGATGCTCGTGTTCTTCCACGGTGGCGGGTGGGTGCTCGGGAGCATCGACTCACACGACGCGACCTGCCGCTACATCGCCAGGATGGGCGGCCTCAAGGTCCTCAGCGTGGACTACCGGCTGGCCCCCGAGTTCCTCTTCCCCACGGCGGCCGAGGACGCCCTGGCCTCGTTCCGGTACGTGCGGGACAACGCCGAGTCGCTCGGGGTGGACCCGACGCGGATCGCGGTGGGCGGGGACAGCGCGGGCGGGAACCTGGCGGCGGTCGTGTGTCAGCAGACCCGGGACGCGGGAGAGAAGACCCCCGACTTCCAACTGCTCTTCGTCCCCGCCACCAACATGTCGGCGCGGACCCGCTCGTTCGAGTTGTTCGGCGAGGGGTTCTTCCTCACCGGCAAGAACATGGACTTCTACGAGAACACCTACCTGCGCTCCGACGCCGACCGTCTCGACCCGCGCGCCTCCCCGCTGCTGGCCGAGGACTTCTCCGGCCTGCCCCCGGCTCACGTCGCCACCGGCGGGTTCGACCCGCTGCGCGACGAGGGCGAGGCGTACGCGCGGAAGATGGCCGACGCCGGCGTCAAGGTCTCGCTCCGTCGGCACTCCACGATGGTCCACCCGTTCGTCAACGCCGTCGGCGCCACCCCGCTCGCCCGGGCCGCTCTGTCGGAGGCCGTGGGCGCCCTGCGGATGGGTCTGGCGTACTGACCCACCGTCGAGAGGCACCGTGCCCGGGGACTGCGTCGCGGCGACTCCGCCTCAGTGGGTGGCGCGCCGAGACCCCGGTCGCGGTGCCGCCCCGGATCGTCGATCTCGTCGCGCCGCTCGGTAGCCTTCGGCCGCGAGCAGGGTCAGGGCGAGGCCGAGTAGCCCGAATGTGAGGGTGTCGATCCCCCGGACCGTCTCTCCGAGCGCGAACGCCACAGCGACCAGCAGCACCGGCTCGAGGTATCCGAGTAGGCCGAACAGGGGAAGCGTGAGCAACTGCGACGCCGCCAGATACGCCGCCATGGCCGCCGCGCCGGCGACGCCGACCGAGACGAGCGCGAGCCTTCCGGCGACAGACGACGGATGCTGACCACCCGACACGATCAACCACACGCCGAGGGGGGTGAGCGCGGCGACCTCGAACCCGAACGCCATCGGTTTGTCCATGCCGACACGGCGGCGCACGACGAAGTAGATCGGGTACCCCGTGCAGATCACGAACGTCACCCAGGACAAGCTCGGGGACACCCCGATATTGACGGCGACGGCTGCGGCCGCGATTCCCACCGCCATCCACTGCCAGGTCGACACCTCCGACTTGAGAACGGCCCGGCTGCCGATCACCAGGGCCAGAGGTAGGAGCAGGAAACCGAGCGAGGCATCCAGAGCGTGGCCGTGAAGCGGGGCCCAGGAGAACAGCCAGAGCTGCATCCCGACCAGTACGCACAGCAGGCCGAACACGAGCGGAGACCACCACTCTCGTGTGAGGGTCGCCCAGGAGTCACGTACCATCACGCGGCCCGAGGGGAGGAGCATCACGAGGCTGTAGCAAGCGAAGGTCACGACGATCCGCCACCCGAAGACCACCTCAGCCGAGGCGTCGATTACTCCGGAGAGGTAGAAGATCCCGCCGAACAGGCCGGACGCCACGACAACTGCGGCGACCCCGCGCGCTGTATCCCCCAGGGCCCCCGTCCGGTCCATGGGAAGAAACCTATAGTCCCCCGGCGCGCTGCGGGGCTGGGCCCACCTGGTCTCGGCGTCCGACCAGGGAACGGGCGGCTCTCCCGGTGGGGCCAGCGGGGCTCGAACCCGCGACCAGCGGATTATGAGTCCGCGGCTCTAACCAACTGAGCTATAGCCCCCCGCACGCGCCGGGAACGTCACCGGCACGCGCGGCGCAATCGTAGCAAGGCCGCTCAGCGGACCTCCGGCCACCAGACCGCACGCACCGCCGAGAGTCCGTCGGCGACCTGCGCCGGCGGGTCGTCCCACGCCATCACCAGCCGATCAGGCGACTCGTAGGCGGGATGACCCGGGTCGCCGATGGTGACGAAGTCGACCCATGAGCCGTGCATCGCCTCGACCAGGTCGGTCGGCGCCGGGGCTCCGAGATAGCGCTCCACGTTCTCCCCGTCCGGAACCGACCAGAAGAAGGGCAGGTCGGCGCAGTGCCGGGGCCCGTTTCCTCCGGTCCAGCAGAAGTCGTACACCCACGTCGGGTCTCCGGCGGCCACCCTGGTCTCGGCGGCCCGGGCCACCGTGGAGTGGATCGCGGCCGCGTCGATCACCGCGCCCACGCTGCGCCGGAGCGACCGTCCGTTCGACTGCCGGGCCAATGCCCGGAGCCCCTGCCTGGGGAGTTGCTGGGACAACGCCATGAACGCGGCCCCCGGCACCAGCGCCGGGCCCGGGAGCTTGTCCGAGACGGCCTCGAACTCCGTCGCGGTGGAGCCGATGAGCAGCGGTACGCCCGTACCTGGACCACCGGCGACCGCCTCCAGGGGAGGGATCGGGACGGTCTCGCCACCGACCACCGGCCGGAACGGAAGCGTGAACTGATTCTCGCGACGGAGGCGCCGATGGAACTCGTCGACCGCGCCGCGCCCCCCGGCCGCCAACCCCTCGGCCGTCACGCCCTTGGGCGGATGGGTCGCCGGGGCACGCAACACCGCAGGAGACGCGGCGATCGCTCCGTGGAACAGCCCGGCCGCCGGGGGCGAGCCCAGCAGACACAGCACCGCTCCCCCGCCGGCCGACTGCCCGGCGACCGTCACCCGGCCGGGGTCCCCGCCGAACACGGCGATCTCGTCCCGGACCCACTCGAGCGCCGCGATCCAGTCCAGCAGTCCACGATTGTCCGGGGCGTCGGGGAACGGGGTGAAGCCCTCGACCCCGAGGCGGTAGCCCACCGAGACCACGACGATCCCCCGGCGGGCGAAGGTCGAACCGTCGAACCACGGTTGATGGGACGACCCCGATTCCCACCCGCCCCCGTGGATCCACACCATCACCGGGTGCTCGCCACCCTCCGCCGGCGCCCACACGTCCACGTGCAGGATGTCGCCTCCCGCGACGATCGGCTCCGGGATCGCCGGGTCCGGGTCGAATCGCAGTCGCTGGGCCGTGGCGGCGGGCCGCGTCGCATCACGGACCCCCTGCCACGGCTCCCGGCGAACCGGAGCGGCGAAGCGCAGGTCACCGACCGGGTCCTCGGCGTAGGGGATCCCGTAGAAGCGGACGACGTCACCCAGGTCGGTTCCGTGGACGCGGCCGGTGGACAGGGCGACCTCGGGGCGAGTCATGCGGCCAGATTAGCGACGACAGCTGAGATCTCCCGGCGATCCCTGCTACCAAGAGAGGATGACGAGTGACAGGGATCAGATCCTCGAACGCCTGGCCGACGTGGCCACGGCACTGGACACGCGAGACTGGGACGGGCTCGGCGCGCTGTTCACCGAGTCCGCGACCGGGTACGGGGCCTCCGGTCGGGAGGCGATCGTCGCGATTGTCCGGCAGCACCTCGGTGGCTGCGGTCCGTCCCAGCACCTGTTGGGAAACCACCGGGTGCAGCTGGCGCTCGACGGAAACGAGGACCGGGCGCGGAGTCTGACGTACGCGCGGGTGCTTCACCTCGGGGCCGGAGACCAGTCCGGGCTGACCTACGAGTGCTTCGGTGAGTACTCGGACCTGTGGTCCCGGACGGCGGAGGGCTGGCGGATCGCCTCAAGGAGGTTCCACATCACCTTCGACCGCGGCGACTTCCGGACACTCCAACCCGGCTGACGTCAAATGCAGACCAGGCCAGAGGATTGCTCCTCTGGCCTGGTGGTTCTGCTCCCCCATCTGGACTCGAACCAGAAACCCTTCGATTAACAGTCGAATGCTCTGCCAATTGAGCTATGGGGGATTGCCGTCGGCAACCGACGAGCACGTCGGACACCGAGAACTCACCTTAGTGCGACGGCAGCCGCCGGACCAAATCGGCAGGTCAGAGCCCTACCCGAGGGCTAGCTTGCAGACCCTGGAGCTCCGCAGATCGATCCGGGAGAACCGGTGGAGGCCGATCCCGTGGAGCTGAGGGACCCTGTACCGAGGGACGCTGCACCGAGGGAACCTGTGCCGAGGGAACCGGCCGCGTCCCCTCCACACAGGACGCCGAGCGAACCCTGGCTGAGTGATCCGGTGCCCGGTTCCTCATCCCGGACGGCGATCGTCTTCGGACCGGCCGTCGACGATGCGTACGGGGTGTCCGAGGAGTCGTCCACGACGGTGGCCGGAGTGAACGCTGCGGTGATGACGAAGTCGCCGACCTCGGAGAAGGCATACGGCAGCGTGGCAATCCCGTCGATGACGTCGACCGGGGCCCCGATGATTTCTCCGTCAGCGGAGAACTGGACCGTTCCGGCGGCCGCTGCGGGTTCGACCTGCACGGTGAGATCGACGGGCGTTCCCGTGACCGCAGTCGGCGGCGTGGCGAGCGTCGAGATCGTCTCGGCCTGGCACCCGGACACCTCGGTCTCGAGCAACGCGAACCGACCCGTGGCGGAATCGAATCCCTTGTCCGCGGACTGGGGACCGACGACCACCTGGTAAGAGACGGTGTGCGTGTCGGACGCCCGGTTGGGCAGATGTGGCTGGTCCAGAAGACTCACCGTTCTGGTGGTGGTGATCGGGTCCCGGTCGGTGACGTAGGGGGCAGTTCCCGGGGCGAAGACCGGGGAGCTGGGAGCCGAGTTCTGCACCCCCTGCCGCCCGACGACCCGCGTGATGTCGTACGCCACGCTGTCGAGGGAGAACCTGGCCCTGACGGGCACACCGGTCAGGCTCCACACACCTGGCACGCCCGCCAGCGACGCCGGATCCTCCCCGTCCACCGCGAAGTCGACGACGTAGTACCCGTTCGTCTCGTTGATGATCGTGAAGTGGACCCGGCACTGGTCATCCCCGGATGCGCTGAACCGCACCGGGCCCTGGTCCCAGCCCTCCGCGGACGCCGCCGGGGGCACTACGAGGCAGATGCCGAAGGCCGCGATCGCGGCGGGAAGAGTGAATCGACGTGACGTTGTGCTCATTGCGAACTCTCTGGGGTCGTGCGACTCCCGCGCGGCCGGAATCGGACAACCGATCAGCGGCGGGCTGCGAACGACAATATCAGCACATTTTTACTTTTCTCAACCATGAGGGCTCCGGGGCGGTGGGCCACCCGGATTGTGTTTTGCCCGAATTCTCTCTGGGTCAGGCGATGTCGGGTGTGGCGCCCACGGCCTGCTCGAGCAAACCGCGCCGGTATTCCTCCAGCGCCACGAGGTCACCGAACAGTGCCGAGTACCCCTCCGGGTCCGCCGCCGGACTCATCCGTTGCACCTTGGACTTGAGGTCGGCGATCTGGCCGGACACCCATACCTCCTGTAGCCGGGCGAGCACACCGGAGACGTAGCGGGGCAGCGCGTCCTCGGCCACCCGGAGGGTCTCGACCGCCATGAGACCCACCAGCCGCTGCAACCCGTCGTCCTCGAGACCCGTGGACACCTCGGACACCCAGTTCGCGCCACTCTTGCCGGAGGCGCACCCCCCGGCCGCGGACAGCGCATCAGCGATCCGGGCGTAGGCGGGATGGGTGTAGCACTCACCCGGGAGCGAGTCGAAGAGCGGACCCGCCAGGCCCGGGTACTGGAGAGCGGCCTTGAGGGCCTCACGCTGCGGCCAGAGCGCCGGGTCGGCGGCCGAGGGAAGCGGGAGCCCGGTCGGTACAGCGGGGACCTGGTGCCCGCCGCGGTCGTCCGCCTCGTCGTCGTTCCTCCTCGGGCCACGCTCGGCACGGTCCCACTGGGGGCGGGGTCCTCCCCCGGGTCCACCCGGGCCGCGACCGCGGGGGCCGGGACCCGCCGACCGGGCGCGCCCCCTCTTACGGGCCTCCTCCCGTACGCGGCGGAGCACCGTCGCGGGATCGTCCCACCCCACCCAGCCGGCCAACTGGCGGGA
>NZ_JAALEE010000242.1:10836-12968 GCF_014145265.1 Dietzia sp. CW19
ACGGATGTCCGCCACCACCGGGACCGTCTGGCGCAGCGCCTCGACCCGGCCCTCCGCGTGGTCGAGGTCGTACTCCTCGAGCATGGACCGGATGGCGAACTCGAACATCGGGACCCGGGCGGAGATCAGGTCACGGACTGCCGCGTCACCCTTGGTCTGCCGGATGTCGCAGGGGTCCAGTCCGGCGGGGGCCACCGCGACGAAGGTGCGGCCGGAGAACTGCTGGTCCCCGGAGAACGCCCGGAGCGCGGCCTTCTTGCCCGCGTCGTCGCCGTCGAAGGTGTAGATGATCTCGCCGCGGAAGTAGTTGTCGTCCAACATCAGCCGCCGGAGCGTGGACAGGTGGTCCTCGCCGAACGCGGTGCCACACGCAGCCACGGCGGTGGTCACGCCCGCGGCGTGCATGGCCATGACGTCCGTATAGCCCTCGACCACCACCGCTCGGCGCTGAGAGGCGACGTCCCGCTTGGCCAGGTCCAGACCGAACAGCACCTGGGACTTCTTGTAGAGCATCGTCTCCGGCGTGTTCATGTACTTGCCCAGGGTGTCGTCCTCGAAGAGCTTGCGCGCGCCGAAGCCGATCACCTCACCGGCGAGGTTGCGGATGGGCCACAGCAGACGGCGGTGGAAGCGGTCGATCAACGTCCCCCGCGAGCTGGTCTTGGACAGCCCCGCCGACTCCAACTCCGTGGGCTCGAAACCCTGCCGCATGAGGTGCTTGCTCATCGTGTCCCAGCCCGTGGGCGCGTATCCGCACCCGAAGCGCTCGGCGTGGGAGAGATCGAAGCCGCGGTCGGTCAGGAACGCCCTCGCGATCTCGGCCTCCGCGTCCTGGTGGAGGCGCTCGGCGTAGAACTTCTGGGCGGCGGCGTTGGCCTGGACCAGCCTCGATCGGGTGCCCCGATCGCGCTGGATCACCTGCCCGCCGCCCTCGTAGGAGATGCGGTACCCGATCCTGTCCGCGAGCTGCTCCACCGCCTCGACGAAGCTGATGTGCTCCATCTTCATGAGGAAGGCGAAGACGTCGCCACCCTCGCCCGTGGAGAAGCAGTGGAAGTAGCCGTGCTGGGGTCGCACGTGGAACGACGGCGTCTTCTCGTCCTTGAACGGGGACAGCCCCTTCATCGAGTCCGCACCGCCTGGTTTGAGCGCGACGTACTCGCCGACGATCTCCTCGATACGGGTGCGTTCGCGGATCGCGGCGATGTCCTGCTCCGGAATCCGCCCTGCCATGCAGCCCAGAGTAACCGTCCGCGCGCCAGACCGGCGTGCCCCCTGTGGCCAGCCGATACGCTGACCGCATGATCGCAGTCCCACACCGCCCCGACGTCACCCGGCGTGCACGGTCCGGCACGGCTGCGGCCGTCGCCCTCCTGCTCGCATTCCTCGTCAGCGTCGCCGGGTGGGCCACCCCGTCCGCGTCTGCCGAACCGCCGTCCCGGCTACAACAGCAGGTCACCGACACCGCCGGGGTGCTGGGCGCCGACACCGGCGCGGTGGAGAGCAGGCTCGCGGAGCTCCGCTCGACGGACGACATCCAGCTCTGGGTGACGTTCGTCGACAGCTTCGACGGCGTACCCGTCCAGCAGTGGGCGCAGGAGACCGCACGTCTGTCGGATCTGGGGGCCTCTGACGTGTTGCTCGCGGTGGCCGTCCAGGACGGGGCGTACTGGTTCGAGTCCGATGACCAGCGATCCGACCAGCGCATCGCCGACCGGGACATCGAACCGCAGTTGGCGGATGGCGACTGGGCCGGCGCGGCGATCGCTGCCGCCGACGGGCTCGAACGACAGGGCTCCGGTTCCGGGCTCTCCGGCGGGGCACTGCTGGCCATCATCGCCGCGATCGTGGCCGTGGTGGCCGTGATCCTGCTGGTCAGCCGCCGCCGACGGTCCACTCGTACCGCCCGGCAGGCCGAGTCCGCCCGCGAGATACCGGGCGATGACACGGCCCGGATGTCCGCGCTGCCGGTGGACGTTCTCGACGCACGCGCCAGGGCCGGGCTGGTCGAGGCCGACCAGGCCGTGGACACTTCCACGACCGCGCTCGATACCGCCGCCGGGGAGTTCGGCGAGATGCGGACTCGGCCGTTCCGAGCCGCCCTCGACGCCGCGCGGGTCGAGGTCGCCGCC
>NZ_JAALEE010000243.1:0-6975 GCF_014145265.1 Dietzia sp. CW19
TACGCCGATTGGGAGACACGCCCTAGATGTTGGGAGTTGTGGGGACCACACCTATCGTCGTTCCGTCACACCCGGCGGATCCGCCGCCCGATCGCCCGACAAGGAGCCGACCATGACCAGCCCGCCCAACCAAGGTGGGGTGACACCGAGAGAGACATTCTCCCGTCGCTCCGTCTTCGTCTTCGCCGCCATCGGCTCCGCCGTCGGCCTCGGCAACATCTGGCGTTTCCCCTTCGTCGCGTACGACAACGGTGGCGGCGCCTTCCTGCTCCCCTACCTCGTGGCACTGCTCACCGCGGGTCTCCCGCTGCTGTTCTTCGACTACGCCATCGGGCACCGCTTCCGCGGTTCCGCCCCTCTGAGCTTCCGACGGATGAACCGCTTCGCCGAGCCGATCGGCTGGATCCAGGTCCTGGTGTCCTTCGTCATCGCGGTCTACTACGCGGTGATCATCGCCTGGGCGGCCTGCTACGCGTGGTTCTCCGTCGACGAACGCTGGGGGCAGACGTACGAGGAGTCGGCCACGTTCTTCGCCGAGGACTTCCTCCGCGCCGGCAGCGGGTTCGGGATCGACTTCGTCCCGGGCATCGCGCTCGTCCTGGTGGTCGTGTGGATCGTCACGCTCGGGGTCCTGCTCGCGGGCGTCCAGAACGGCATCGGCCGGACCGCGCTGCTCTTCGTCCCGCTCCTGGTGGCACTCTTCGCCGCCCTCGTCGTGCGGTCGCTCTTCCTCGACGGCGCGATGGACGGCCTCAACAACTTCTTCACCCCGGACTGGGGCGTGCTCACCGAGCCGAGCGTGTGGATCGCGGCCTACGGCCAGATCTTCTTCTCCCTCTCGGTCGGCTTCGGCATCATGCTCACCTACTCGTCCTACCTCAAGCGCAAGTCCAACCTCACGAGCTCCGGCCTGGTCGTGGGCTTCTCCAACTCCGCCTTCGAGGTCCTCGCGGGCATCGGCGTGTTCGCCACGCTCGGCTTCCTCGTCTCCACGTCGGCGGGCGCGGGCTGGGAGGACGTCGGCGGCGGTCCGGGTCTGGCGTTCATCGCCTTCCCGGCTCTGATCTCGCAGATGCCCGGCGGCCCGATCTGGGGCGTGGTCTTCTTCATCTGCCTCATCCTGGCCGGCATCACCTCGCTCATCTCCATCGTCCAGGTGGTCATCTCGTCCTTCCAGGACAAGATGGGCAGCAGCCGCACCGTCTCGGTGCTGGCCGTGGGCATCCCGATGGCGGTCGCCTCGATCCTGCTCATGCCCACCGAGACCGGGCTGCAGAACCTCGATGTGATGGACAAGTTCGTCAACAGCCTCGGCATCGTCGGCATCACCCTCATCGCCCTCATCGTGGTGATCTTCGTGATGCGGCTGGCCCCCACACTGCGCGACCACCTCAACTCGGTGTCCTCGTGGAAGGTCGGCACGTTCTGGATCGTCTGCCTGGCGGTCATCACGCCGATCGTCCTGGGTTACGCCCTGATCCGCGAGATCATGTCCCTCGTCTCCGAGCCCTACGAGGGATACGACGCCGCCATCCTGGGCGTCTGGGGCTGGGGCATGATCGGGACCATCCTCGTCCTGTCGATCGTCCTGTCGGCCCTGCCCTGGCGGGGGGCCCGCCAGCTCGACGGGCCGCCGAGCGTCGACGACGACCCGAGCGACTACAGCTACGAGGAGGGACTCACCCGTCCCGACGAGAACCCGGCTCCCACCCACACGCCCAAGGAGGCCTGAGCCATGGACGCTCCCGCGATCATCATGATGGTGCTGTTCCTGCTCGTGATCTGGGGCGGACTCGTCGCCAGCATCGTGCACTACGTCGGTCACCCCGACGACCCGGAGGGGGCCACAGCCCGTCCCGCGCGCGAACTCTGACCTCGCGCCGCACGACCTGATCGCCGGCCCCGGCGTCCGCACACCACAGCGGCGCCGGGGCCGGAGTCGTCGAGGTGCCCGGACCAGTCATCGCACCGGAACTGTCACTGCATCGTGAACGCTGACGGTCAAGTCGCCGGGTCCGTCCCCACGGCGGCAGTAACCTGGTGACCATGGACACCGAGAGCCGCGACGCCACCACCACAGAACCCACCGGCGGCGCACCCGTCGAGGTGCGCCACCTGATCCAGCAGTGGAAGCGCCTCGACGAGCTCCTCGCGGGACTGAAGAGAGACGACTGGGCCGCACCCACGGCCCTCCCCGGATGGACCGTCCGCGACGTGGTGGCGCACATCGCCGGAACGGAGCACCTGCTCTCGGGCGAACCGGTACCGGACGTCGACCTCCCGCCCTCGGCAGACGAGTACGTCCGCAACCCCATCGGGGAGCTCAACGAGAAGTTCGTGCAGGAGGCCCGTCCGCTGGCGGTCGAGGACGCGTTCGCGGACTTCCGGGAGGCGGTGGCCGAGCGCACGGGACAGCTCGCCGAGATGACCCCGCAGCAGTTCGAGGCCGAGTCCGACTCCCCCGTCGGTCGCGTCCCGTTCCGTCGCTTCATGGGCGTGCGCGTCTTCGACTGCTGGATCCACGAGGACGACATCCGCCACGCCCTCGGCATGCAACACCACCTCGGCAGCGGCCCGGGGCGGTTCGCCCTCGACGAGATCGTGCGCTCCCTCCCCCGGACCGTGGGCAAGAAGGCCGGCGCCCCGGACGGTGCCCGCGTCCGGTTCCGGGTCACGGGTGAGTCCGACACCGATCTCCCGATGGCCGTCGACGTGATGGTCGCCGGCCGGGCGGGACTCGTGGACGTCGACGATTCCGCGCGGACCACGGTCGAGCTGGTGTTCGACACCCCGACCTTCGTCCGTGCGGCGACCGGCAGGATCACCGCCGAACCCGGCAACGGCGTGGAGATCAGTGGCGACGAGGACCTGGGCAGGAGGATCCTCGGGTCGATGGCCTTCACCATCTGACAGGCCCGTGGCGACTCCGACGGGGCCGGTGCCGAATCGGGCAGAGCCGTTGCCCGCGGCCGTTGCGCACATCGTGGTGATGGGGGTGTCCGGGGCCGGTAAGTCGACCGTCGCCCGCGCGATCGCCGAGCGGACGGGTGCCCTGTTCCTCGACGCCGACGACCTGCATCCCCCCGCCAACCGCCGGAAGCTGGGCGCCGGCGAGCCGCTCACCGACCTCGACCGCGGGCCGTGGCTCGACGAGGTTCGGGACAGGATGCGGGAGCGGGAACGGGAGGGGGTCCGCACCGGCCCGGACCCCGGCGTCGTCGTCGCGTGTTCGGCACTGCGCCGCGCCTACCGCGACGTCCTCCGGGACGTCGACCGGCCGGTGTTCTTCGTCGAACTCGGCGCCGACCCGGAGCTCCTCGCCGCCCGCCTCGCCGCTCGACGCGGGCACTTCGCATCCCACCGGATCCTCGAATCGCAGCTGGCCACCCTGGAGTCCCTGGGTCCGGACGAGGACGGGATCACCTGCCCGATCGCGCTTCCGGTCGAGGAGATCGCCGACAGGGCCCTCGCCGCGCTCCGGAAGGACCGTCGTCGGTGAGCCGGCGGTGAGTCCGCGGTGAGTCGGCGGTGAGGTCGCACCGACCCGGTGGACCGACCACGGTCCCGCGACCGTTCCGTGGACGCCCCGGTGGTCGTACGTCAGACTGGGATCCAGGCCGCCTGTCGACCCGACCCCGGAAGAGGACCCCAGCCTCCATGGAGCATCTCCGACACTTCGCCCAGGAGTTCCGGAAAGCCCTGAGGAACCTGTTGCCCATCGTGGCCGTGGTGGTGGCCTTCCAGCTGCTCGTCTTCCGCCGGATGCCCGAGGACCCGCTACAGCTGGTCGCCGGACTGCTCATCGTGGGGGTGGGGATCGCCCTGTTCCTCCAGGGCCTGGACCTGAGCGTGTTCCCGGTGGGCAAGAACCTCGCCAACCAGTTCACCCGCCGCGGGGCCCTGGGGCTGCTGCTCACCTTCGGCTTCGCCATCGGATTCGCCGCGGTCGTGGCCGAACCCGCCCTGATCGCGGTTCGCCGTGTCCGTGGGTCTCGTCCTGGTCCTGGGGATCCTGCGCGTGCTGCGGGGGTGGGCGGTCCACCGGATCCTCATCGGCGGCTACGTGGTGGTCCTGGTGGCCACGTTCGTGGCCCCGCCGGAGATCGTGGGCCTGGCCTTCGACTCCGGCGGGGTGACCACCAACGTCGTGACCGTGCCGCTGATCGCCGAGATCGGGATCGGGTTGGCCAACTCGATCCGGGGCCGCAGCGCCCTCACGGACGGCTTCGGCCTGGTCGCGCTGTGTGTGATGGTCCCGATGATCGGGGTGCAGCTCTACGGGATGTGGGTCTACACCTTCGGCGGTGGCGGCGGTACGCCCACCACGGGGTCGGACCAGGGCTCCACCCCGCTCTGGCTGGAGCACGTGGTGGGCCTGGCGGAGATGGTCCGCGACGTGGCGCCCATGGTGATCGTCGTCCTGTTCTTCCAGTACGTCGCGCTGCGCCGCAAGCTGTCCCACCCGCTGCGCGTGGCCGTGGGGTTCGTCATGGTCCTGGTGGGGCTCTACGCCTTCGTGGTGGGCCTGACGATGGGACTCTTCCCGCTGGGCACGCAGATGGCCGAGCAGCTCATCGACCGCGGCGTGCCGGCGCTGATCCTGCTGTTCGCCCTGCTCATCGGGTTCGCCACCACCATGGCCGAGCCGGCCCTGGTGGCCATCGCCGACCAGGCCGAGAACGTCTCGCCGGCCGGGATCAACGCCACCGCCATCCGCCTGGTCGTGGCCACGGGGGTGGCGGTCGGAATCGCGCTGGGGGTGTACCGCATCCTGTCCGGCGGGCCGCTGCACTACTTCATCATGGTCTCCTACGCCGTGGTCATCGTCCTGGTTGTCCTGGCCCCGAAGTACATCGTCGCCCTGGTCTTCGACCTCGGCGGGGTCACCACATCCGAGGTCACCGTGCCGCTGGTCACCGCCCTGGGCATCGGACTGGCCAGCGCCATCGACGGCCGCAGCGCGCTGCTCGACGGCTTCGGCCTCATCGCCTCCGCCTCGATCTTCCCGATCATCTCCGTCCTGCTCTATGCCATCGCCCTCGAGAGAGTCCCCCGCCTGCGGAAGGAATCGACATGAAATTCACGGCCGTCGTAGTGATCGCCCCCCCGGAACTGGAGGACACCGCCATCGAGGTCGCGCAACGGGCCGGGGCGACCGGGGTGACGATCCTGGAGGGCAAGGGCATCGGCGCGCAGCAGAAGAAGACCTTCTTCGGCCTGACGTTCGAGGGCTCCCAGTCGGTGCTGCTCATGGTCGTGGGCACCCACCTGGCCACCCCGATCCTCAAATCCCTGCACGAGATCCTGGTCGACGGGGACAACTCCCACGGCATCGCCTTCAACGTCCCCATCGAGCACCTCACCGGGATCGACCCCCGGCAGCTGGTGAAGTTCGAGGAGTACATGCGCCGGGAGAACACCTGAGTCACGCCCACCCGCTCCCCCGCGCACGCCCCACCCCGCCCGTCCAACCCAGGAGGACCCCCAATGCTCACCGTCCAACAGGTCATGGTGCCCGAGGTGATCACCATCTCCCCCTACGCCACCCTGCGCGAGGCGCTGTCGATGATGCGTTCCCACAGAGTCAAGAGCCTCGTGGTCGACCGCCAGCACCCCCACGATGCCTACGGTCTGCTCAGCTACAACGAGCTGCTGCGCGCCATCGTCGTCGAGGAGGGCGACGTGGACCTGCTCAACGTCTACGACGCCGCCGTCAAGCCCGCCATCACCGTGGGAGAGGACCTGTCGGTGAACCAGGCCGCGGCCATGATGAGCCGGTTCCACCTCAACCGCCTGGTCGTGGTCCGCGGCAACGACCTCATCGGTCTGCTCACGATGAACGACATCCTCGCCCGGCTGATCGACGAGCTCGACTGAACCGCGATCTGTGCGGTGCGCCCGGGGAGACTTGAACTCCCACGTCCGTAGACACTGGAACCTAAATCCAGCGCGTCTGCCAATTCCGCCACGGGCGCCCGCCCGGGGGTGCCGGGCGAGGTGAGCTTACCGCGCCGTCGGCGGTATCGTGGAGGGGTGTCCGACACCCTGAGCGACCGCACGGTCGGAGGCGACCCCGCCTCCGGTCCGCCGGTCTCGACCAAGGTCAGGCACCGCCCCTCGTGGATCGCGTTCGTCGTCCTGGGTTCGATCTTCTGCCTGGGGATGGGGTTCTGGCAGCTCGCCCGCTACCAGGAGGCCACGGGCACGGTGCAGAACCTCGGCTACACCTTCATGTGGCCGTTCCTGGCGGGGTTCCTGGTGTACGCGTACCTGAAGTACGTGCGGCTGGAGGCGGAGGAGGCCGATACGGCCATCCCCGCGGCCGATGCCGACGGGGATGAGGGTGACGACGACGAGGTCGGCGGCCACCCCGACGGGTCGCCCCCACGCCGGGGTCCGCGCGGGCGCGAGAAGATCGTCACGGAGATCCCCGCCGATCTCCTGCCCACCCGACGTCCCGTAAAGGAGGTCCGGACCCGCGACGAGGGTCTGGACGCCTACAACACGTACCTCGCCGAGCTGGCCCGACAGGACGCGGCCGCCGGTGACCGTTCCCAGGAGAGACACACCACATGACCGTCGCAGCCACCCCGGAGACCGACAACCGCAAGCCGGATCCCGACGGCAAGGTCCGCGGAGCGCTCGCCCGGTACCGCGCCCTGGCCTGGATCACCGGCGTGTGGCTGCTGGTCCTCACGGTCGAGATGATCTACAAGTACCTGATCCTGGAGAACTCCTCGGACGCTCCCGACTGGTTCACCTACATCGGACAGGCCCACGGTGTCTTCTACATCTTCTACCTGTTCATGACCCTCGACCTGGCGATCAAGGCCCGGTGGCCCGCCTCCCGCACCCTGCTGACCGCCCTGGCCGGGACGGTCCCGTTCCTGTCGTTCTGGTTCGAGCACAAGCGGACCCGGGACGTCCGGGCCGAATACGCGATCTGAGCCGGCGCCGATCTGAACCGGCGCCGAT
>NZ_JAALEE010000244.1:0-2526 GCF_014145265.1 Dietzia sp. CW19
GGCCAGGGCGGCGGCCTTCTCGTCGGTCTCCGCGACGAAACCCGGCGAGTGCACGGCGATCGGCAACCGCGGCGCGTCGGTGCCCGCGAGCTGCGCGTTGGCCTGGCGGTACAGGTCGGCGAAGGGGGCGAAGCTGCCGGCGGGCCCGCCGATGATCGCCAGCATGAGGGGCATCCGGTAGCGGGCCGCGCGCACCACGGATTCGGGGCTGCCGCCCACGGCGATCCACGCGGAGAGCCCGCCCTCGGTCTCCGGGTACACGCGCTGGTCGACCAGGGGACGCCGCAGCTCCCCGGACCACGTCACCGGCGTCTCGGGCAGCAGCGCGGAGAACAGGTCCAGCTTCTCGCTGAACAGCTGCTCGTACTGCTGGAGATCGAGGCCGAACAGCGGGAACGACTCGGTGAAGGACCCGCGCCCCAGCACGACCTCGGCGCGCCCGTTCGACAGGGCGTCGATCGTGGAGAAGCGCTGGAACACCCGGACCGGGTCGTCACTGGACAGGACGGTGACCGCCGAGCCGAGCGTGATGCGCTGCGTCCGGGTCGCGATGCCGGCGAGCACCACATCCGGGGCGGAGACGGCGTAGTCGGGGCGGTGGTGCTCCCCCACCCCGAAGGCGTCGACGCCCACCTCGTCGGCGAGCACCGCCTGCTCGACGACGTCCCGGATCACCTGGGCGTGGTGGACCCGCGCGCCTCGGTCATCGACGGTGGTGTCGCCGAAGGTGTCGAGGCCAAAGGCGACGGAGTGTGACGCTGGAGATGCGGAGGTGGCGGGCGTGGCGGAGGTGGTGTGTTGAGTCATGCCCCCACTTTAGTTGATCTGTCAACCATAGGGTCTGCGGAGGTCCCTCTCGCCCCGGCCGGGCGGGTCTACAGTTCGTTCATGACGTTCACAGAGGCCGTGGAACTGGTGGGCAAGACCATGGACGCGGCCGGCGTGGCCGCCATCGTGGTGGGCGCGTTGGTGGCGGCCATGTTCGCCCTCGACCCGCGTCGCCGACACGGCCCGGAGGGTGACGTCTACACCGCATTCCGGCGCCGTCTCGGCCGCGCGATCCTGCTGGGCCTGGAACTCCTGGTGGCCGCGGACATCATCCGGACCGTCGCGATCTCGCCGAGCTACGACTCGGTGGGGTTGCTCGCGTTGGTCGTGCTCATCAGGACGTTCCTCAGCTGGTCGCTCGAACTCGAGATCTCGGGCCGGTGGCCGTGGCAGAAGCGAGCCGGATCGCGAGCCGACCGCACCCGGCATGATGGAGACGACCAGGCGCGAGCCGACGTGCACGAGAGCGAGAGGACCACACCATGACCGACACCGATCACGGACCCCACCCCTACGTCGTCAACATCGAGGACGCGACCCTCGCCAACACCAACTACCGGACCACGCTGTGGACCGGGAAGCACCTGCAGATGACGGTCATGGCGATCGCTCCCGGGGACGACATCGGCCTCGAGGTGCACGAGGACCACGACCAGTTCCTGCGGGTCGAGCAGGGTCGCGGTCGCGTCCAGATGGGACCGGCCGAGGACCGCCTGGAGTTCGACGAGGAGGTCGGCGACGACTGGGTGATCCTCGTCCCCGCCGGGTCGTGGCACAACGTCACCAACATCGGCGACGAGCCGCTCAAGGTCTACTCGATCTACGCCCCGCCGGAGCACGAGCACGGCACCGTCCACGCGACCAAGGCCGAATCGGACGCCGACGAGCACTGAGACACCTCGGGCACAGGGCCACCTGGGTCCCCGAGCTCGTCCACGGCGTCAGGCGCCGGCGGGCCCCTCGTCCCGCCGGCGCCTCGTCGCGCGCACGTACCTGGTGAGCATCGTGTCCATCAGCGCCGGCGACAGGCGCTGCAGACGCCACGTCGCCCGCGCCCGCGCGGGTTCGATCACGAGCGCCCGGTTCCCCAGGACACCACGCAGGACGCTCTCCGCCAGCAGATCCGGGTCCAGCGGCTCCCGCACGCCCTGACCCTCGAGGTAGTAGTGACGGCCGTCGAAGCCGTCGAGCTCGCCCTTGTCCAGGATCGCGGTGTCCACCGCAGCCGGGCACACCACGGTCACCCCGACGCCGTGGCCGGCCGCCTCCGCGCGCAGCGAGAGCCCGAGCCCCACCACCGCGTGCTTGGTCATGGCGTAGCTGGTGATCAGGCCCGCCGGGCACAACCCGCCCATGGAGGCGGTGAGCACGAGCGATCCCGTTCCCCGGCGGATCATCTCCGGGTACGCGGCGTGGACGCAGTGCACGACCCCGCGGATGTTCACGTCGACGATCGCGTCCCACTGCCCCAGGGTGAGCAGCTCGGTGTCCCCGCCCCAGGTGATTCCGGCGTTGGCGAACATCAGGTCCAGGCCCCCGTGCTCGGCGACCACCTCGCCGACCAGGTCCGACACCGCCCGGGCGTCGGTGACGTCGAGCGCCTCCGACCGGGCGGTTCCGGTGACCGTCGCGCCCGGGGTGATCTCCTCCGCCACCCGCCGGGCGGCCACCGGGTCGATGTCCGTCACCACGACGTGG
>NZ_JAALEE010000245.1:0-1541 GCF_014145265.1 Dietzia sp. CW19
GTGGTCGTGCGCTCGAGCGTCGTGCCCGCGCCCCGGGACCAGGTGTGGGCGCGGGTCGTCACGGCCGAGGGCGTCGCGGACGAGTTCGGCCCGTTGCTGACGATGCGGTTCCCCAGGTCGCTGCGGGGGGCGTCGATCGCGGACCTCCCGCTCGGTCGCCCGGCGGGGCGGGCGTGGATCCTGCTGGCGGGGATCGTCCCGGTCGAGTTCGACGACCTGGTGATCACCGGGATGGAGGCGCCGCGCTACTTCCAGGAGCGCTCGAGCCTGGGGTCGTGCCGCGTGTGGGAGCACCGCCGGGAGCTCGACGACCTGCCCGACGGCTCGACCCGGGTGACCGACACCCTGCGGGCCGAACCCCGGACGGTGCTGCCGGGACCGGTGGTGCGGATGGTGGTCGGTGCGCTGTTCCGGCATCGTCACCGGCGGCTGATCCGGAAGTTCTCGGCCCAGATGTGACACGGGGAACTGCGTGAACGTCCCCGCGGGGCGCACAATGACGGTAGGTGCTCCCTGCGACGAGATACGGCGCGGGAGGCCGTCCCCGAGGGGGAATCACTATGCAGACCGCGACACTTCACGGACGAGAGCTGGCCTACCGCGAGGCGGGTGCCGGCGAGGGCAAGCCGACGATCCTGCTCATCCACGGCATGGCCGGCAGCTCGACCACCTGGCGCGAACTCATCCCGCGCCTGGACGCCCACTTCCACGTCATCGCCCCGGACCTGCCCGGTCACGGGGAGAGTTCACTCGACTTCGACGACTACTCGCTCGGCGCGATGGCCTCCGCCCTGCGCGACCTGTTGGTGGTCAAGGGCATCAAGCGATGCACGGTCATCGGACAATCGCTCGGCGGCGGCGTCGCCATGCAGTTCGTCTACCAATACCCCGAGTACTGCGAGCGGATCGTCCTGATCGGCAGCGGCGGCCTGGGCAAGGAGGTCAACTGGATCCTCCGGATGCTGGCCGTCCCCGGCGCCGAACTCCTGCTGGCGATCGGCGCGGCCCCGGTCTTCGTGAACGCCGGGAACTCGGTGGGGCGCTTCTTCTCCGGCCTGGGCATCCGGGCCGACGCGATCACCGAGTCCTGGATGTCGTACGACTCACTCAGTAGGCCCGGTCACCGCAGGACGTTCTTCAAGACGCTGCGCGCGGTCGTGGACAACAAGGGGCAGGCGGTGTCGGCGGCCAACCGGCTGCACCTGGCCGGGCAATTGCCGTTCCAGTTGATCTGGGGCGACCGCGACCCGATCATCCCCATGTCGCACGGGCACGCCACCCACGAGGCGATCCCCGGTAGTCGCCTGGCGATCGTCGAGCGGACCGGCCACTACCCGCACGTCGAGGACCCGGCGGCCGTCGAGCGGATCATCGTGGAGTTCATGACCGAGACGCAGCCGGGGCACATCGACCCCGAGACGCTGGGAGACCTCGTGGCGGCGGGGGCCCAGCCGCCGGAGCCCCAGCCGCCGGAGCACCACAGCTGACGGCCCGGGCGGGCAGAAAGGACTCGGCCCCGGCTCCCTCGAGGGGGGCCGGGG
>NZ_JAALEE010000246.1:0-1970 GCF_014145265.1 Dietzia sp. CW19
CGCCTCACCCGGCGTGACGGGTCCCATCCACGCCCCGAGCTCCTCGCGCGTCCCGGCGAAGACGTTGAGGTCCACGGGGCCGGAGAAGCCCGGCACCTCGCCGGTCTCCGAGTTCTGCCAGAACAGCCACTCGCTCCAGCCACCGATCACGGGGAGCGTGGGCTCCGGCACCCCGTATTCGGCCAGCCACAGCGGGTACTCGGAGAACCGGGTGGTGTTGGCCATCCGGTCGATCCAGAAGAAGCGGTACGTGTAGATGATCGGGGTCCGCCCGGTGAGGTGCTGGAGTTCGGTGAGGAAGACGTGCGTCCACTCGATCAGCTCCTCCGGGTTCTTGCCCTCGTCGGTCTCGATGTCGAGCACCGGCGGCAGCTGGGCGCCTCCCACGGACTGCAGGCGGGTGGCGAAGGCGCGGGCCTGGACCGCGGGATCCATCGCGGGGCGGGCCTTGTGGTAGCTGCCCACGGCCATGCCGGATGCCCGGGCCTGCTCGACGTCGGCCTCGTAGTAGCGGTTCGCGGGGCCGGTGCCCTCGGTGGCCTTGATGAAGGCGAAGGACTGGCCGGACGCGGCGGCCGCGTGCCAGTCGACCGGCGCGCCGTGCGGGTGTTGCCAGCTCGAGGAGTCGACGCCGCGGGCCAGGCCGTCGAAGACGGGGGAGAGGGGGATGACGGCGTCGGCCCGGGGGGATATGACGACGACGAGGAGTCCGAGAGCCAGGGCCGCCGCGGAGGCGAGGGCCACGAGAAGGCGGGGGAGAAGGGCACGGCGGGCTGGCTGACCGGCTGGTGTCATGGGGTGAGTATCAATTAGTAACACCTGTCACACAAGCAACTCGCGCAACTTCGCTGGGATTTCTTCGCCCAGCACCGGCGCGACGGGGGTGGCGTGGGTCACGGATCCGTCACAACCGGTAACACGCTGTCCCACTGGTGCGATCAGGTGTTTTCCCGCCTCTATTGTTGGAGTCGCCCCACCGTTCCAGTCGGGAGTCCCCTCGTGTCCGATGCAGTAGATTGTTCGACCCCTCGCTACCGTCACGACCTCGTCGCCGAAGTCGACGGTCCGGCCGATGACGCGGTTCTCGAGGTGTCCGTGGTCGAGAAGGCGGTGCTCGACGAGAACGGTGCCGGGCGCGGGGTGCCCGAGCTCGTCCTGCGGACGGGTGTCGACGGCATCGCGCTCACGGATCGCGACCAGGTTCTCCGTCTCCAGGCAGTGATCAACCGGGCCGTCAACCAGTGGCGCGACGCCGCCTCGCACCTGCCCTGAGCGCTCGCTCGATCCCGCCTACTCGACCCTGATCCCCGCTTCGCCGATCAGTGCCAGTCCGACCCCGACGACCTGCTCCGGCGAGATGATCGCCCCCCGGAGCGCGGACGCCCCCCGCACGTCCTCCAACTCGGCACCCCTCAGGTCCACCGCGGTGAACGTGGCCCGGTCGAGGCTCGCGCCCCGCAGGTCGGCGTCGTCCGTCGACAGGTCCGCCACCCGCGCCTCCAGCAGGTCCGCCTGCCTGCAGCGGGTGGCGGACAGGCGCACCCTCTGGAGCCGGGCCATCCGCAGGTTGATCATGTCGGCGTGGCAGTCCTCGAAGGACACGTCGGTCAGTCTGGCGTCGGACAGGACCAGGCCGGTGAGCCGGCACCCGGTGAATCTGACCCGGGTGAACGTGGCCCCGTCGGCGACCATCCCGGACAGGTCGCAGCCGCTGACCACGACGTCGGTGAGGCGGAGCGAGTCGGCCCTGGCGCTGCTCAGTCTGATGCCCTCCAGTGTCGACTCTCGGATCTCCGCGCCGCCGATCAGCGCCGCGCCCTCGTCGGGGGAGGGGGCGTCCTCGGCGGTGGCACACGCGCCGTCCCACAGCCCGTCCGGTTCGAGTTCGGACCGCGGCGACTGGAGTTGCTCCCGCCGCGGCAGTGACGGGGCGGCGGGCGGTCGGGGTGAGCCGGATCGGCGTCTGAGCG
>NZ_JAALEE010000022.1:0-1659 GCF_014145265.1 Dietzia sp. CW19
TCGCCCGGCTGGTCCCCGCCGGCGTCGACCGGGCCGGCCAGCCCACGCGGGCCCGGTTGGTCCTGTTCCGCAGGCCGCTCACCCGCCGGGCACCCGGCGGGGACGACCTGAGGGACCTGGTCTACTCGGTCCTGGTGGAACTCGTCTCGCAGCACCTGGAGATCTCACCGGACGAGGTCGAAGCCGGCCCCAACGAGAACTGACCACCCCGCGGGGTGGTCAGGAAGGTGCCGAGCAGGCGCCGTCGAGAGCCCGGATGTCACCGGGCCCTGACGAACTCACATCACGGCCTCGCGCTTGATCCGCCGACGCTCGCGCTCCGACAGTCCGCCCCAGATACCGAAGCGCTCGTCGTTGGCCAGCGCGTACTCGAGGCACTCGGTCTTGACCTCGCAGCCCGTGCAGATCTTCTTGGCCTCGCGGGTCGAACCACCCTTCTCGGGGAAGAACGCCTCGGGATCGGTCTGGGAACAGAGGGCCCGGTCCTGCCAGCTCTCCTCCTCGTCCTCCACGAAGAGCGCACCGGTGCCGAAGTCGACCAGGGTCAGCTCGGGTCCCGCTGCGGTGCGTGACTGTCGATCCACGGTCATCCCCTCGTGTTACGTTGCTCGTCGCTCGTGCGTCTGCCCGGCCCGGCGTGCCGCTCCGATACGAATGACACACCTGTGATTACACACATGCGAGTCGCCCAGGTCAAGCGAAATCGCGGATACCTAGCATTTTCGTGCGCCGGTCCCACGAGTGACACGCCGCGGATCGTGTGGCGTGGGACACCCCCGCGAGTCGGGGTGGGGTCCGAACACCCGGCCACCCGGGCCTCACCGCCACCCCGTCACTAGTCTGGGTCGACGTGAGGATCTGTGTATTGGCCGGTGGCGTCGGTGGCGCCCGTTTCCTGCTCGGCGCACGTCGACTTCTCGGGCTGGACCCCGCGTCCGGGGCCGCGGACACCCCGCTCCCCGGAGGCGACCCCGTCCACGGCCTCGACGCGGTGGTCAACGTCGGGGACGACGCGTGGATGCACGGCGTCCGGATCTGCCCCGACCTCGACACCTGCATGTACACCCTCGGCGGGGGCATCGACCCCGAACGCGGATGGGGTCACGCGGGCGAGACGTGGAACTGCCGCGACGAACTCGCCGCCTACGGGGTCCAGCCCGACTGGTTCGGTCTCGGGGACAAGGACCTGGCCACCCACCTGGTCCGCACCCAGATGTTGGGCGCCGGCTACCGGCTGACCGACGTCACCGAGGCGCTGTCCACCCGCTGGTCCCCCGGCGTCCGCCTGTTGCCGGTGACCGACGACCGATGCGAGACGCACGTCGTGGTGCCCGACGACTCCGCCGACGGGTCGGGCTCGAAGGCGATCCACTTCCAGGAGTGGTGGGTCCGGCACCGCGCGCAGCTGCCCGCCTCCGGATTCGTGCAGATCGGCGCCGAGGCCGCCCGGCCCACCGAGGAGACGCTCGAGGCCATCGAGGCGGCCGACCTCGTCGTCGTCGCCCCCTCCAACCCCGTGGTCTCCGTCGGCGCGATCCTCGCCGTCCCCGGGATCCGCGCCGCACTGCGTTCCACCTCCGCGCCGGTCGTGGGGGTGAGCCCTGTGATCGGTGGCGCGGTGCTGCGCGGGATGGCCGACGCGTGCCTCACCGCGATCGG
>NZ_JAALEE010000247.1:0-7519 GCF_014145265.1 Dietzia sp. CW19
TGGCTCTCGCTGGCCGCCGGGGCGCGGTTGGCGGCGGTCACCAACGTCCGGGAGGGCGGCCCCGAGCGCCCGGCGGCAGCATCCCGGGGTGAGCTTCCGGTCGACGCGCTCACCGGACCGGTCCCCGTGACCGGGTTCGCCCAGCACGTCGTCGACGATCTGGGCAGGTACGGGCCGGTCAACCTCCTGGCCGGCGACCTCGACGAGATGTGGTGGGCCTCCAACCGGTCAGGTCGGGGGCCCATGCGGTTGGGCACCGGGGTCCACGGCTTGTCCAACGCGGCACCCGACACCCCGTGGCCCAAGGTCGTCGGCGCGGTCGCGCAGGTGCGAACCCTCCTGGGCACCGAGGCGATCTCCGGTCAGGACTGGTCGGGCCCGCTACTCGACCTGCTCGCCGATCGCCGCAAGGCGCCGATCCGGCACCTGCCGCGGACGGGGGTCCCGCTCTGGCACGAGTGGCGCCTGTCGTCGCGGTTCGTCCGGATCGGCCGGTGGTACGGGACCCGGTCGACGACGGCGCTGCGGATCGACGAGCACGGTACCGCCGACGTGGTCGAGCGCACCTGGGACGCCCGGGGACGCGTCGCGGGGACGGTCACCGCCCGGCTCTGAATGCAGATCCGCGCGGTGACCGCCCCCGGGGCGGTCTCGCCGGTGTGGCCGTCCGGCCAGCGTGTCCGACTATCCGACGGTCCAGGTGTTGCTGCCGTCGAGCAGGGACTGCAGGTCCGCCGGTGCGGTCTCCTTGGCGGCGGCGACCTGGGCGCGGGCCTGGTCGTCGTAGGTCTCGCGGTGCACCTGCCGGATGATGCCGGTGACGGTGTACTCGAGGTCCTGGCTGGACAGGTTCGCCAGCGCGTGCGCGTAAGAGGGGTCCTCGGCGTGGGCGTCGTGGACGATGATGTCGGCCTCGTCGACCTCGGCGGTCGCCGCGACCTTCAGCGAGAAACCGGAGCGGACCACGCAGTGCTGACCGTCGTCGCCGAAGATGATCTTCTCGCCGTGGCGGACCGCGATGAGGTGGTCGCCCGCGTCCTCCTTGCGCAGCAGGTCGAACGAGCCGTCGTTGAAGATCGGGCAGTCCTGCAGGATCTCCACGAAGCTGGTGCCGCGGTGGCGGGCGGCGGCCTCGAGGACCTCGGTCAGACCCTTGCGATCCGAGTCCAGGGCGCGGGCCACGAAGCTCGCCTGGGCGCCGAGCACCAGCGACAGCGGGTTGAACGGGTGGTCCAGCGACCCCATGGGGCTGGACTTGGTGACCTTGCCCGGCTCCGAGGTGGGCGAGTACTGGCCCTTGGTCAGCCCGTAGATCCGGTTGTTGAACATCAGGATGTTGAGGTTGACGTTGCGGCGGAGGGTGTGGATGAGGTGGTTGCCGCCGATCGACATGGCGTCGCCGTCACCGGTGACCACCCACACCGACTGGTCCGGGCGGGCGGTGGCCAGCCCGGTGGCGATCGCCGGGGCGCGCCCGTGGATCGAGTGCATCCCGTAGGTCTCGAGGTAGTACGGGAAGCGGCTCGAGCAGCCGATTCCGGAGATGAACGTGATGTTCTCGCGCTTGAGACCGAGCTTGGGCAGCAGGGCGCGGATGGTGGCCAGGATGACGTAGTCGCCACAGCCGGGGCACCAACGCACCTCCTGGTCGGAGGTGTAGTCCTTGGGCTTCTGCGGCGCATCGCTCTTGGGTACGGAGGCCAACGCGTCCAGGGGCAGCGGGCTGCCCACGAGTCCGGGTTCGGTGGTGGTCATGGAAATCCTCTCCTCGCTCGCGGGTCAGCGGGTTCGGTTGGCGGTGGTGGTGCCGGTGGCGGTGTGGCCGATCCGCCGGTTGCGCGCAGCGGGCTCGCCGGTCGTGGTGATGACCCCGTCGAGCGCCAGACGGTACTTGTCGTGCTCGGTGTGGGTGAGTCGCCCGGCGAACTCCGCCTCGATGGCGGTCTGCAGCTCCTCGGCCGAGAACGCCATGCCGTGCACCTTGGTGATGGGCTGGATCTGAGCCGGGAAACGGGCCTTGAGCAGCATGGCGAGCTGTCCCAGGTTCATCTCCGGAACGAGCACCCGGTGGTACTTGGCGAGCACCTCGCCGATATTGTCCGGGAGCGGGTTGAGGTGGCGGACATGCGCGCGGGCCACGCGGTGGCCGTTGGCGCGGGCGCGGCGGACCGCCTCCCCGATGGGGCCGTAGGACGATCCCCAGCCCACCACCAGGACGTCGGCCTCGCCGGACGGGTCATCGACCTCGAGGTCGGGCACGTCGATGAGCGCGATCCGCAGGGCCCGGGTCCGGGTCATGAGATCGTGGTTCTCCGCGGTGTACGAGATGTTGCCGGTGCCGTTGGCCTTCTCCAGCCCGCCGATGCGGTGCTCGAGACCGGGCTCACCCGGGACCGCCCAGTCGCGGGCCAGCGTCTCGGGGTCACGGGCGTAGGGGAGGTAGTCCCCGGCGGCCTCGGTCTCTCCGTCGGCGCCGGTCGCGGGCGCGGTGGCGAGGTTCTTGTCGATCGCCGGCAGGTCGGCCACGTCCGGCAGGAGCCACGGCTCGGAGCCGTTGGCGATCGCGCCGTCGGACAGCACGATGACGGGGGTGCGGTAGGTGACCGCGATCCGCGCCGCCTCACGGGCGATCTCGAAGCAGTCCGAGGGCGACTGCGGGGCGATCACCGCGACGGGCGACTCTCCGTTGCGCCCGAACAGCGCCTGCAGAAGGTCCGACTGCTCGGTCTTGGTGGGCAGCCCGGTCGAGGGGCCGCCGCGCTGGACGTCGATGATCACCAGCGGCAGCTCGGTCATGACGGCCAGGCCGATGGCCTCGGACTTGAGAGCGAGGCCGGGGCCGGAGGTCGAGGTGACGCCCAGCGCCCCGCCGTAGGAGGCGCCGAGGGCGGCGCCGATGCCGGCGATCTCGTCCTCCGCCTGGAAGGTGGTCACGTCGAACTGCTTGAGCTTGCTCAACTCGTGCAGGATGTCCGAGGCGGGCGTGATGGGGTAGGTGCCCAGGAACACGGGCATGTCCGCCGACCTGCCCGCGGTGACCAGGCCGTAGGCCATCGCCGTGTTGCCGGTGATCTGGCGGTAGCGACCCTTCGGCAGCTGGGCCGGCATGATCTCGTACTCCGAGGCGAAGGCCTCGGTGGTCTCGCCGTAGTTCCAGCCCGCGTGCAGGGCCAGGACGTTGGCCTCGAGGATGGCGGGCTTCTTGCCGAACTTGCTGCCCAGGAACTTCTCGATCGAGTCGACCGTGCGCCCGTACATCCAGGTCAGCAAGCCCAGCGCGAACATGTTCTTGCAGCGCTCGGCGTCCTTCTTGCCGATGTCCACGGACTCGACGGCGCCGATGGTCAGCGTGCCCATGGCCACCTCGTGCACCTGGAACGCCTCGAAGGCCGGGGAGCCGAGGGGGTTGGACTCGTACCCCACCTTGGTGAGGTTGCGCTTGGTGAACTCGTCCGAGTTGACGATGAGGATGCCGCCGGAGGGCAGGTCGTCGATGTTGGCCTTGAGCGCGGCCGGGTTCATCGCCACCAGCACGTCGGGGCGGTCCCCGGCGGTGAGGATGTCGTAGTCCGCGATCTGGATCTGGAAGCTCGACACCCCGTGGATCGTGCCCTGGGGGGCCCGGATCTCGGCCGGGTAGTTGGGCTGGGTCGCCAGGTCGTTCCCGAAGGCCGCGGCCTCCGAGGTGAACTGGTCACCGGCGAGCTGCATGCCGTCACCCGAGTCGCCCGCGATGCGGATGACCACCTTGTCCAGCTTGGTCTTGGACACATTGCCCACCGCTGCTGACCTCCGTTGCGTCTGAGATGATCGGGGCTGGTCGTGACTCCCGTACGGCCACCGACGGTACGCCGGTTCCGGCGCGACCCGTGGCCGCGGCGGAATTGGAAAACGGTAACACGTTCCAGTTAGGCGTAGTGCCCCCTCGTCATCACCATAGACCGGTCTGTCTATCCGTGCCAATCGGCGGGAGTGCGCGCGGCCCCCGGGCGAGGTGTCCGGGGGCGTGCGAGCCCGATGACCTCGATGACCGGAGACGCCGGCGACGGCGACGGCCACGGCGACGACCACGACCACGACGACGACGACGAGGCGGCCCGGTGCGAACGGAGACATATATATAGGGATGCGTCCGCGCACCGATCCCCACCGGGTCGCCGATCTCTCACCGTCACCAGGGCACCTCGGCCCACCTCCGCATGGGGGAGGAGAGGGCGGAGCACCGGCGCCCGTCCACGGCCTCGGGGGTGGAACCGCGGCGGAACGCGACTCTCGGGGAGCGCCCCTGGCCTGGTATGAATTCTCATAGACAGGCCCCGGCACGCGTACCGTATCCGGGACCGGAGTTCGGCGACACACGTCGCCGACGGATCAGCGCAGGTTGGGAGCAGTTCAGTGGCGAGCAAGCAGACAGCATCGGGCGGAAAGCGGAGCCTGGTGATCGTCGAGTCCGCCACCAAGGCCCGCAAGATCCAGCCCTACCTGGGGTCCGACTACGTGGTCGAGGCGTCGGTCGGCCACATCCGTGACCTGCCCAAGGGCGCCGCCGACATCCCGGCCAAGTACAAGAAGGAGCCGTGGGCGCGGCTCGGCGTGAACCCGGAGGACAACTTCGAGCCGATCTACGTGGTGAGCGCGGACAAGAAGAAGAAGGTCGCCGAGCTCAAGAAGGAACTGGCCGGCGTGGACCAGCTCCTCCTGGCCACCGACCCCGACCGCGAGGGCGAGGCGATCGCCTGGCACCTGCTCGAGGTGCTCAAGCCCAAGGTCCCGGTCAAGCGCATGGTGTTCCACGAGATCACCAAGCCCGCGATCCTCGCCGCCGCAGAGAACACGCGCGAGCTGGACACCGACCTGGTCGACGCCCAGGAGACCCGCCGGATCCTCGACCGTCTCTACGGATACGAGGTCTCCCCGGTCCTGTGGAAGAAGGTCATGCCGCGGCTCTCCGCGGGCCGCGTGCAGTCCGTGGCCACCCGCGTGATCGTCGAGCGCGAGCGGGAGCGCATGGCGTTCGTCGCCGCCGACTACTGGGACATCACCGCGACCCTGACGACGCAGCAGGCCACCGGCGGGGACGCGGGGGAGCCGCGCAGCTTCACGGCCCGCCTCGCCGCGGTGGACGGTGCCCGGGTCGCCCAGGGCCGCGACTTCGGCCAGAACGGCCGCCTCAAGACCACCGGCGCGGCCAAGGACGCGGTGGTGCTCGAGGAGGCCGCGGCCCGTGCGTTGTCGGACGCCCTCGACGGTGCCGACTTCGTGGTCGATTCCGTGGAGTCCAAGCCGTACACCCGGCGTCCCTACGCGCCGTTCATGACCTCGACGCTGCAACAGGAGGCCGGCCGCAAGCTGCGCTACACCTCCGAACGCACCATGCGCATCGCCCAGCGGTTGTACGAGAACGGCTACATCACCTACATGCGTACCGACTCCACGACGCTGTCCGAGGGCGGCATGTCGGCCGCGCGTGCGCAGGCCACGGAGTTGTACGGCAGCGAGTACGTCTCGCCCACCCCGCGTCAGTACACCCGCAAGGTCAAGAACTCCCAGGAGGCGCACGAGGCCATCCGCCCGGCCGGGGAGTCCTTCGCGACGCCCGGTCAGCTGCACAGCGCGCTGGATGCCGAGGAGTACCGCCTGTACGAGCTCATCTGGCAGCGCACGGTCGCCTCCCAGATGGCCGACGCCAAGGGCACGTCGGTGAGCATCCGGATCACGGGCGCCGCGGGCGAGAACCCGTCCGGGTACAGCCGGGCCACCTTCGCGGCCTCGGGCCGCACCATCACGTTCCCCGGCTTCCTCAAGGCGTACGTCGAGGCCGCCGAGGAGTCCACCGAGTCGTCCGACAAGCCCATGGCGGACGACGCCGAGCGGCGGTTGCCCCGGCTCAGCGAGGGGCAGGCGCTCACGGGTTCGGATCTGTCCGCCGACGGCCACACCACCAGCCCGCCGGCCCGCTACACCGAGGCGAGCCTGGTCAAGGTCATGGAGGAGATGGGGATCGGCCGCCCCTCCACCTACGCCAGCATCATCCGCACCATCCAGGACCGTGGGTACGTGTATTCGCGGGGCAACGCCCTCGTGCCCAGCTGGGTGGCGTTCGCCGTGATCGGTCTGCTCGAGCAGAACTTCGGTCGACTGGTGGACTACGACTTCACCTCGCTCATGGAGGACGAGCTCGACGAGATCGCCGAGGGGCGCGAGAACCGCGACGACTGGCTGCGTCGCTTCTATTTCGGTGACCCCGACGGCGCCGGGTCGGCCGGGGACGGGGATCACGCGGTCGGGCTCAAGAACCTCATCGACGTGAACCTCGAGGCCATCGATGCCCGCAGCATCAACTCCATCCGGGTCTTCGACGACTCCGAGGGACGACCGGTCCACGTCCGTGTCGGGCGCTACGGTCCGTACCTCGAGCGCATGGTCGCGGGGGAGGGCGGCGAGCAGGAGTCGCAGCGCGCCAACCTGCCGGAGGGGATGAGCCCCGACGAGCTCACGCTCGAGGTGGCCGAGAAACTCTTCGCCACCCCGCAGGACGGGCGTCCGCTGGGCGTGGATCCCGAGACCGGTCACGAGATCGTGGTCAAGGACGGCCGATTCGGCCCCTACGTCACCGAGAAGCTGCCCGAGCCCACCGACGCGGAGAAGGCGCAGTGGGCCAGGAAGGTGCTCGCCGACGCCGAGGCGGAGAAGAAGCGGATCGACGCCGAGCGCGACGCCGCGATGGCGGCCGCGAAGGATGACGAGGCCAAGGCGGAGGCCAAGAAGGCCGCGACCAAGGCCAAGTCCGCCGTGACCCGCAAGGCCAAGAAGGAGTCCGACAACCCCACCGGCCCCAAGCCGCGGACAGGGTCGCTCATGCAGTCGATGGAGCCGGCCACGGTCACGCTCGAGCAGGCACTCAAGCTGCTGTCGCTGCCGCGGGTGCTGGGCGTCGACCCCACGAGTGGTGAGGAGATCACCGCGCAACTCGGCCGATACGGTCCCTACCTGCGGAAGGGCACCGATTCGCGGACCCTGGACACCGAGGACGCCGTCTTCACCATCACGCTCGAGGAGGCTCTGAAGATCTACTCCGAGCCCAAGCGTCGGGGCCGGCAGGCCGCCGCACCCAAGGCGCTGCGCGAGATGGGGGTCGACGAGGTCTCCGGCAAGCAGATGCTGGTCAAGGACGGGCGTTTCGGGCCGTATGTGACCGACGGGGAGTCGAACGCGTCCCTGCGCAAGGGCGACACCGTGGAGACGCTCACCGACGCGCGCGCCTCGGAACTGCTGTCCGAGCGGCGTGCCAAGTCCCCGCCGAAGAAGGCCCCGCCGAAGAAGGCCGCGGCGAAGAAGGCCCCGGCCCGGAAGTCTCCGGCCAAGAAGTCGCCGGCCAAGAAGGCCACCGCGGGGCGCTGACCCGACCGCGGACACCCTCCCCGCGGTTGGCGGACACCTCCTCCGCGCTGGCGGACAGGATCGGTGCTCACGGGCCCTCAGGACGCGGAATTCGTCCGCCAACGGCGCGGAGGCGTCC
>NZ_JAALEE010000247.1:7588-13362 GCF_014145265.1 Dietzia sp. CW19
TGCGTGGCGGTGGCCGCCAACGGCGCGGTGGTGTCCGCCAACCGAGGTGCGGATCAGGTGTCGGCGGTGTCCAGACCCTCGACGGTGGGGCGAAGCGCCACGTTCCCGGCCTGCCACCGGTCCGCGAGGGTCGGCCGGAGCGGCCGGGCCAGCTGCGTCATGATGCCGCGCCCACGCAGTTCGACGCTGCGTCCCAGCACCCACCTCGCCGCCTCGGGAGCGTCGGCGTTGCGGATCGCGGCGGCCGACGCCAGGACGTGGCCCTGTTCGGACTTGGCCAGGGTGGTCAGGCGTGCGGCCTCGTTGACCGGATCACCGATCACGGTGTACTCGAAGCGCTTGGCGTGTCCGATGTGCCCGGCGATCACGGTGCCGTAGGAGACCCCGATGCCCGCCGAGAGCGGGGAGAGCCCGGCGAGCTGGCTCTGGAGGGCGCGGGCGGCCCGGAGCGCCCGACCGGCCTCGTTCTCGACCTCGATGGGCGCACCGAACACCGCGAGCAGCGCGTCGCCCTGGAACTTGTTGATGTAACCGCCGTTGGTGTCGACGGCCTCCACCGCGATGCGGAAGAACTCGTTGAGCACGGCGACGACCTCGGCCGGCTCGTGGGCGGCGGCGAACTCCGTCGATCCGGTCAGGTCGACGAAGAGCACCGCGACCTGCCGCTCCTGGCCCCCCAGTTCCGTTCCCCGCTCGAGGGCGTTCCGCGCCACGTCCTCGCCGACGTAGCGACCGAAGAGGTCCTGGATCGCCTCGCGTTCCTGCAGGCCGGTCACCATCTCGTTGAAGCCCTGGCCCAGTCGGCCGATCTCGGAGCTGTCGTAGATGGTGACGCGGGCCTCGAGGTCGCCCTTCTTGACCCGACCGACGCCCGCCTGCATCTCGCGGACGGGGTCGGCGATGGAGTCCGAGACCAGGCCCATGCCGATCGCGCCGGCGATCACGGCGACGCTGGCCATCACCGCGAGCGCCACGAGGATGTGCCCGGGGTCGTCACC
The DNA here is from genome assembly GCF_014145265.1 of Dietzia sp. CW19. Classification (NCBI taxonomy): domain Bacteria; kingdom Bacillati; phylum Actinomycetota; class Actinomycetes; order Mycobacteriales; family Dietziaceae; genus Dietzia; species Dietzia sp. CW19. The sequence goes on from NZ_JAALEE010000247.1 coordinate 8,587, forward strand.
GAACAGCCCGACCCACTGCCCGGTGAGGATCAGCAGGATCCCGGCGACGGGGATGACCGTGGTGAGCGCCCAGCCCAGGAAGATCCGTCGACGGACCCCCGGGACGTGCCGGTTGGCCGGCACGCCCTGGGCGAGGGCGCGGACGGTGATCGGCCGCATGATCCGCTCGGCCTGGAGGTACGAGATCAGGCAGGTGGTGGTCCCGCCGAGGATGCTCGTCACGCCCACCACCAGGGCGAGGCGGGGGGAGTGGGCCACGTTGGCGACGACAAAGACGATGGTGCCGATCAGCCACATGGCCCCGGAGATGAGCGCCTGGTGGAAGGGCAGCCGCAGGGCCCGGTTGCGGATCGCCCCTCCGAACTCCTCACCTGACCGGTCGACCCGGAGTACCGGGAGCAGGAGCAGGGTCGACGCGATGACCCCGCCGATGAACGCCAGCACAAGGTAGCCGATGAACAGGTACTGGTTGAGGAACCGGAACTGGTCCAGGTCGAGGAAGCGGTCCATCGGGAGGACGAAGCGCAGGAACGCGAAGACGAAGACCGCGCCGATGATGTTGGCCTGCACCATCGTGAGGGCATAGACGGGCCAGGGGGTGGCCCACAGCCACCGGAACAGCCTGACCCAACGCTCCATTGGGTCAAGGGTAGTTCCCGGGGCTCGTCACGGGAACGCAGGTGTGACGTAGTGCGGCGATATGGTGGGGCCATGCCAGGGGTGTTCGATCGGTTGGCCGGTCAGTCCGACGTCGTGGCGGAGCTGACCGCCGCGGCGTCGGCGGCGCGTGCGCGGGTGCCGGGCCAGGGGTGGGACGAGTCGGACGCGCGGATGGTCCACGCGTGGCTGTTCACCGGTCCACCGGGGAGCGGACGGAGCGTCGCCGCCACGTGTTTCGCCGCCGCCTTGCAGTGCGAGCACCCGGAGATCGTGGGCTGCGGCGAGTGCCGGTCCTGCCACACCGTGCTGGCGGGGACCCACGCAGATGTGCACCTCCTGGCTCCGCAGGGGGTCAACATCCTCCTCAAGGACGTCAAGGAGACCATCCACCGCGCCGCCAGCCGCCCCAGCACCGGTCGCTGGCAGATCGTGGTGGTGGAGGAGGCGGACCGGCTCACCGAGCAGTCCGGCAACGCGCTGCTCAAGGTGGTGGAGGAGCCGCCGAGCCGCACGGTGTTCCTGCTGTGCTCGCCCACGACGGACCCCATGGACATCATGGTCACCCTGCGGTCCAGGTCGAGGAACGTCGCGCTTCGTCAGCCGGACGCCACCGCGGTCGAGAGCGCGCTCCTCGCCGGCGGGGGGATCGACCCCGAGCGGGCGCGGTGGGCTGCGGCGGTCTCCTCCGGACACATCGGCCGCGCCCGGTGGTTGGCCACCGACGAGGCCACCCGGGATCGCCGGGACGTGGTGTTGGAGCTGCCCATGGTCATGCACAACCCCGGCCGGGCGTTCCCGCTGGCGGACCGTCTGGTCAGCGCCGCAGAGCAGGAGGCGCTCGCCCGAAATTCCCAGAACGACGAGCGTGAGGTGGAGGAACTGCGCACCGCGATGGGTGTGGGCGGCACCGGAAAAGGTGCGGTGGCGGCGGGTCGCGGCGCCGCGGGCGCGGTGAAGGATCTGGAGAAGGCGCAGAAGTCGCGGCGGACCCGCTCCACCCGTGATTCGCTGGACCTGGCGCTGGTCGACCTGGCGGGCTTCTACCGGGACGCGCTCATGGCCGGCCTCGGAGTGGCGGACGTCGCCCCGGTTCACCCGGACAAGGCGGAGGAGTCGGCGCGCCTCGGGGGGCACTATCCGCCGGCGTCGGTGCTGAGGGCCATCGAGGCTATCCAGGAGTGTCGCGCCGCCATCGAGGTCAACGTGAAGCCGAAGTTTGCCGTGTCCGCGATGGTGGGGGCGATACGCGAGGCGCTGGGTTGACGGAGCAGAGTTGATGGAGCAGGGGTGATGTACCAGGGTCGATGTACCAGGGTGGAGGCCACCCGCACCCGGGGTACCGGTCGTTTTCCGGCGGCGAGAGCCGGTCGTATATAGTTGCGTCGCCCCACAAGGGCTCGCCGCGTTAGCTCAGTCGGTAGAGCATTTCACTCGTAATGAAAAGGTCGTCGGTTCGATTCCGACACGCGGCTCAGATGGAAGAACGCCCCTGATCTCGGGAAACCGAGGGCGGGGGCGTTCTGCGTCGGAGCCCCAGTCATGTCGCGGTAGGGAGTTCCCGACTGTCCGGTCTGGGTAGACCAGGTCTCCTCAGGGCTTTCGCGCCAGAAAGCTCAGCAGCGCAGTTCCACGCGAGCGTGGCGAACGAACCAACTCTCCCACTGCTCTGGTGTCCACCCTCGTTCACGCGTCAGTCTCAACCACACGGATCTGCCGGTGAGCATCCACATCGCGTCGACGACCGCGTCGGGGGGAGGAGATCCGAGGATGAGCCCGGAGGCCCACCGCACCTCGTCCCAACGGGTGCGTTCCCGTTCTGCGAGTCGCCCCGCGGCGACGTCGTCGACGACGGCGGCCTCGTCGAGAACGTACTGGATGGCGGCCGATCGTTCGTGCGCCCCGCGCAGCCATCTCGCGCCGGCGGCCAGGCGGTCCTCGACAGCTCCCTCGCCCATCTTGACGTAGTCCGGCAACTCGCGGACGGGGGAGTTCGCGCCATCAGACAACGACAGATCAATGCAGGTGTCGAGAAGGGTGAGCTTCCCGTCGAACTGCTGGTAGACGGTCTGCCGGGTGAGGCCTGCGGCGGAGGCGACGTCGGACATCGTCGTGGCCACCCATCCCCGTTCGATGAACATCTCCCGCGCGACGTCCACCACTGCCGCCCGGTTGAGGCGAGCCCGCTCCGCACGGAGCTCCGACGAGTAGGTCCTGGCCATGATCCGAGTCTAGACAGAATTGAGTTTACGATGTGTAATGTCAATTATGGATTCAGGATTCGTCGATACGCGGCTCGGCCGGCTCCACGTCGATGTGGTCGGCGAGGGCCCGCCACTCGTGCTGTGGCACAGCATGTTCGTCGACTCGACGAGCTGGAACCGACTCGTGCCGCTGCTGAAGGGCGCCCATCGTCTCCACCTGATCGACGCACCGTCCTGCGGGAGAAGTGACCCGTTGCGCGAGGCGACGGACATCTCCGCATGTGCGGACGCCGCGATCGAGGTGCTGGAGCATGTCCGGGGGTCGTCCGGGCAGGACGGGGTCGACTGGCTCGGCAATGCGTGGGGTGGTCACGTCGGTATGGAGGTGGCCGCTCGCAGGCCCGACCTGATCCGCAGTCTCGTCGCCGTCAGCGCGCCGACTCACCCGATTAATCGACTCCTCCGCCGCAAGGTCCGGATGCTGGTCCCGCTCTACCGGCTGATCGGGCCCCGCGGGCCGGTGAGGTCCGCGATCGAGGAGACCATCTTCACCGACCGCACCCGCGCGCACGATCCCGAGGCCGTCGAGGTGTTGCGTGGTGCGCTCGACCGGGCGGGGCGCACGGCGACGATTCGGGCCATCGAGACCGCGATCCTCAATCGTGTCGACCTGCTCTCGGCGGCACTGGAGGTGACGTGCCCGGTCCTGTTCGTCACCACCGACGACCGCGGCGAGTGGACGCCGGAGCAGGCCCGCGCGGTCGCCGCCGAGATGATCGACGCACGCGAGTCGACGGTGTCCGGGGCGCGGGTGATACCCGCGCTCGAACAGCCCGAGTCAACCTTCCTCGCCCTGGGCGAGTTCTGGGCGGGGCTGGATCGCCGCTGATGCGCGAGGTGTTCGGCCATCCTGGGGTTTCCCCGGTGGGGGACCGCCGAACCCATCGGAGCACGGCTCTGCCGATATGGCGAACACTGGCGGTGACGACGACCGCTCGCTACAGTCGAGTAACGGATTACGTAGTTAGATAGCGCGAATTGGCGTCCCCTCGACCGAAGGATCCCTGATGACTACCTCCCCTCTGCTCGTCGAGCGAGCCGACCACATCGAGACGTGGACACTCAACCTGCCGGATTCCCGGAACCCCATCTCCGATCCTGCGATCGTCGACGCCCTGTGTGACCGGGTCGCAGCGGTCAATGCCGACCATGACGTCCGGGCCGTCGTGCTCACCGGCGCCGGCTCGGCGTTCTCCGCCGGCGGCAACGTCAAGGACATGGTCGACAAGGCGGGGATGTTCGGGGGTAGCCCGTACGAGCTCCGTAACGGCTACCGGGGAGGGATCCAGCGGATCCCCCGCGCGCTGTATCACTGCGAGGTGCCGGTGGTCGCGGCCGTCAACGGCCCCGCGGTGGGCGCGGGTTGTGACCTGGCGGTGATGTGCGACCTGCGGGTGGCCTCGACCAAGGCGTGGTTCGCCGAGAGTTTCGTCCAGCTGGGGATCATCCCGGGCGACGGCGGCGCATGGCTGCTGACCAAGGCCATCGGCCCGGCCCGGGCGGCCGAGATGGCGCTCACCGGAGATCGCGTCAAGGCCGAGCAGGCCGCCGCGTGGGGGCTGGTCAACGAGGTCGTGGAGCCCGGGAACCTGCTGGAGGCGGCCCACGCCCTCGCCGCACGGGTGGCCAAGAACCCGCCGCACGCGGTGCGGATGGCCAAGAAGCTGCTCCGCGAGTCACAGCACCAGTCGCTCGAGTCGCTGCTCGAGCTCTCGGCGGCGATGCAGGCGCTCGCGCACCACACCGCCGATCACCGCGAGGCGCTCGCGGCGTTCGGGGAGAAGCGCGCAGGGGAGTACACGGGGCGCTGACCCGTCCCCGGGGCCACGCGGGGCGCTGATCCGCCCCCCGGGAC
>NZ_JAALEE010000248.1:0-3366 GCF_014145265.1 Dietzia sp. CW19
CGACTCCCCGGTCGCCCGCCTGCAGGACGCCCGGGCGGCCCTGCTGGCCCCGGTGATCGACGCCGCCACCGGTTCGGCCACCAACTCCTCCGCCGCCGCGGGAGACGACACCGCCGTGGCCGGACAGGGGGTCCTCGCGGTTCCCCCCCAGGTCTGGGGCGTCGACGAGGAGTCCGCGAACTCACTGCTCGAGACCCTCGGCGACCAGCTCTCCACAGGCCGGATGCGTGCGGTGCCGCTGTCCGAACGCCTGACCGGTCCCGTCACGATCCCCGAGGGGAGCCTCGCCGAGGACCCCACCGGAGCGGTGGACCCCGGACTCGCCGATCCCTTCGCGGACGACCCCGGGGGGGACACCGTCCGACGACTGGCGGGGGCGCTCTCGGGGACGGGGACCCTCCGATCGCTGGTGGACACCTCCGACCCGACCTCGGCGGATGCGGCCGCACACCTCGACCCGCTGGTGGGTGACGCCCTCCGGGCGATCTCGGAGACCGGTCGACGCGCCGGCGGGGACGGTCTCACCTTCGAGACGGGGACCGGTGTTGCCGCCCGGGACCGCGGCGCGACCCGCCTGGCGCGGCTCGGGGAGACGGTGACCGCCTCGCTGGCGCGCGTCGATCTCCTGACCCCGGGCAGCGTGTTCACCATGGCGAGTCCCAACAGTCCGCTCATGCTGGTGACCCGTAACGCGCTGCCGTTCCCCGTGCGCGTGGACGTGACCGTCACCGCGCCCGAGGACATCACCGTCGACCCGGTCGGTCTCATCCAGATCCCGGCCGCGGGCTCCCGCACCCTCCAGGTCCCCACCCAGTCCGACTCCGAGGGCGGGGTCCGCCACACCGTGGTCTTCGCCCTCCACGGGCCGGACGGGACGCGACTGTCCGACCCGGTCGAACTCTCGGTCCAGTCCGGTGGGTATCCCGTCGCGCAGGGCTTCGCGATCGCCGCGGCCGCACTCGCCCTCGTCCTCGGAGGCCGCCGGTACCTGCGCTACCGTCGGGGGATCCTCGACCCCGCGGACGAAGGGCACCGACCGTGAACGACGAGCAGGGTTCCCCCGAACCCGGGCTGCGTAGACCGGATCCCGGGCTGCGGGGCCGCCGCCGCGAATCCGGGAGCTGCGTCTCGCCACGCCCCGTCTCGCCGCCACCGGTCGCCGACTCGTTCGCGCCCGACTCGGTACCCGTCGACCCCGTGGTCCCGATCCCACCGGGCCCGGCGACCCGGGGCGGGGGGACCGGCACCACCACGCGGGACTCGTCCGACGCCTCGGTGATGCGGTCCACGGGGTCGATGGCCGTGGCCAACCTCGCCAGCCGGATCACCGGTTTCGTCCGGATGATCCTCATCCTCACCATTCTCGGCCCCGCCGTGGCCTCGGCGTTCAACACCGCCAACACGCTGCCCAACATGATCACCGAGCTCGTCCTGGGGTCGGTCCTCACCGCCATGTTCATGCCCCTGCTCGCCAGGGCGGCCCAGGAGGATCCGGACGGGGGGGTCTCGTTCATCCGGCGCCTGCTCACGGCCACCTCCCTGTTGGCGCTGGTCGCCACGGTGGTGGCGGTGGCCTGTGCGCCCCTGCTCACCGAACTCAACCTCGGGGACGGTGAGGTCAACACGGACCTCGCCACGGCGTTCGCCTTCCTGCTGCTGCCGCAGATCTTCTTCTACGGCGTCTTCTCTGTCATGCTCGCCGTGCTCAACTACAACGGGATCTTCCGACCCGGTGCGTGGGCCCCGGTCTGGAACAACCTGGTGGCCATCGCGACCCTGGCCCTGTTCGCCGTGGTCGGGAGCGGCATCGACCCGGCGGCCCCGGTCAACCTCCTCAGCGCCCCGATCCTGTTGCTAGGCCTGGGCACGACCCTCGGCGTGGTGGTGCAGGCCGCGGTCCTGCTGCCCGCGCTGCGCCGTGCCGGCGTGGTCCTGCGTCCCCAGTGGGGGCTGGACCCCCGGATCCGCCAGTTCGGGGGCAACGCCCTCGCCGGGTTGTCCTACGTGTTCATCTCGCAGGTCGGTCTGGTCATGACCAACCGCATCGGTTCCGCCGCCGACGAGGCGGCCATCGCCATCTACGGCACGTACTGGCTGCTGCTCCAGGTGCCCTACGGGATCATCGGTGTGACCCTCCTGACGGCCATCAACCCGCGGTTGGCCGACAACGGCGTCGCCGGGCGGACGGACGCGGTCGTGCGCGACATCTCGCTCGGCACCAGGCTGTCCCTCTTCGGTCTGTTGCCGATCATCGCCTTCATGACCGCCTTCGGCCCGACCATCGCGACCGGCCTGTTCCGGTACGGCAACTTCGACGCCCAGAACGCCGACATCCTCGGCCTCACCCTGGCCTTCGGGGCGTTCACCCTGGTGCCGTACGCGGTGGTCCTGCTCCAGCAGCGGGTGTTCTACGCCCGCGAGGACTACTGGACCCCGACCGTCATGATCCTCGCGATCACCATCGTCCGCGTGGTCCTGTCGCTCATCGTCCCGCTGGTCGCGAACGAACGCTCCCACGTGGTGATCGGCCTCGCCCTGGCCAACGGGATCGGCTGGGTCGTGGGCGCGGTGGCCGGGTACATCCTGCTGCGCCGCAGGCTCGGCTCCCTGCGAGGGCGGGAGACCGCGAGGTCGGCGGTCTGGACCCTCGGCGCGTCGGCTGCCGGAGCGCTCGTCGCCCTCGCCGTCGACACCCTCCTGCCCCTGGACCTGCTCACCGACTCGGTCGGCAGTATCGGCTACGTCTTCCGGGCCGGGCTCGCCGCGGTCATCACCCTCGTGGTCACCGGGTTGATCCTGTCGCGGTCACGACTCCCGGAGCTGGACGCCGTCACGCCCGTCCTCCGGGGCCTCGTGGGGCGTCTGAGGCGATAGTCGTCCCGGGCCGGGCGAACCGTACACTCGGGGGGTCAGGAGCGGGCGGATCGGCTGGACGGCCGCGTCATCGAGGAGGTCGACGGGTGGGCGATGCCAACGGTGTTCCGGCGCAGGGTTCGCCCTCGGGTCCACCGCGCCTGACCGCCGGGGGACTGGTCTCGGGTGGGCGGTACGAACTCCTCGAACCCCACGGCGGGGTCGCCGGTCAGGCGTTCTGGCGAGCCCGCGACAAGCGCCTTGGTCGCGAGGTCGCCTTGACCTTCGTCGATCCGCTGCCCGGCGAGCAACCCCCGGGCTCGGCGACGGGCGTCCTCGACCGCACCGTGGCGCTGACCAGCGTGTACTCGGACGGCCTCGCCCGCGTACTCGACGTGATCCGTGGCCGCGCCGGGGGCATCGTGGTGAGCGAATGGGTCCCCGGGCTCAGCCTCGCGGCCGCCGTCGGCGACCCCGATCCCGACTCGGCCGTGGCCGCGATGTGGGGTCTGG
>NZ_JAALEE010000249.1:0-3602 GCF_014145265.1 Dietzia sp. CW19
CGCCTGCGCTTTGGTGCGCGCAGGCGGGCAGGGTCGGGGGCGGCTGTGTGGTCGGGGGCGGCTGTGTGGTGCTGCCGTGTGTGGGCCGGGTCAGTACTGGCGGCGGTTGAGGAACGACGTGGGGTTGTAGCCGAACGGAGGCCGCAGTCGGTCCTCGTAGGACCCCCAGTCGTCCTTGATGCCCGTGGGGAACTCGCCCTCGTGGACGGCGTTACCCTGCGCGGTCGCCAGTACGGCGGACAGGATGCCCACCTCGACCGCGGTGGGGTTGCCGCGCACGACCTGGAAGAACGGCGCCGCGGCCTTGTCGTCCGTGGCCGACTTCTCCGCGTCCTGCTGCTGCTCGGCGGCGGTCACAGCGGGATGTTCCCGTGCTTCTTGGCGGGCACCTCGACGACCTTGCGGTCGAGCAGGCGGAGCGCCTGGGCCACCTGCAGCCGGGTGTGCGACGGCGGGATGACGGCGTCGACGTAACCCCGCTCGGCGGCGACGTACGGGTTGACGAGGGTGTCCTCGTACTCGGCCTGGAGCTTGAGTCGGAGCGCGTCGACGTCGTCTCCGTTCGCCGCGGCCTGCTTGAGCTGGTCTCGGTAGACGAACCCGACGGCCCCGGACGCGCCCATGACGGCGATCTCGGCCGTCGGCCACGCCAGGTTGATGTCGGCGCCCATGTGTTTGGACCCCATGACGTCGTAGGCGCCGCCGTAGGCCTTGCGGGTGATCACGGTGACCTTGCCGACGGTGGCCTCACCGTAGGCGTACAGCAGCTTCGCGCCGCGGCGGATGATCCCGTCGAACTCCTGGCCGGTGCCCGGCAGGAAGCCGGGGACGTCGACCAGGGTGAGGATGGGGATGTTGAAGGCGTCGCAGGTGCGGACGAAGCGCGCGGCCTTCTCCGAGGCCTTGATGTCCAGGCAGCCCGCGAACTGGGTGGGCTGGTTGGCCACGACGCCGACGCTGCGGCCCTCGACCCGGCCGAACCCGACGATCACGTTCATGGCGTACTGCGCCTGGGTCTCGAGGAACTCCCCGTCGTCGACGATGTGCGAGATGACCTCGTGCATGTCGTACGGGCTGTTGGAGGAGTCCGGGATGATCGTGTCGAGCTCGTGGTCCTCGAGGGTGAGGTTGTCCTCGATCGCGCCCTCGGTCGGCGGGACCGGGAAGCGGGGAGCCTCGGCGCGGTTGTTGCTGGGCAGGTAGGACAGCAGGTCCTTGACGTAGTCGAGGGCGTCCTGCTCGTCGTTGGCGGTGTAGTGCGAGACGCCCGACTTGGTCATGTGCGTGGTGGCGCCGCCGAGCTCCTCCTGGGTGACCTCCTCGCCGGTGACCGTTTTGATGACGTCCGGGCCGGTGACGAACATCTGCGAGGTCTTGTCGACCATCACGGTGAAGTCGGTGAGGGCGGGGGAGTAGACGTGTCCACCGGCGGAGGGGCCCATGATCAGGGACACCTGGGGGATCACGCCGGACGCCTGGACGTTCCGGTGGAAGATCTCGCCGTAGAGGCCGAGCGAGACCACACCCTCCTGGATGCGGGCACCGGCGCCGTGGTTGATGCCGATCATCGGGCGGCCGGTCTTGAGGGCCAGGTCCATGACCTTGACGATCTTCTCGCCGTAGACCTCACCGAGGGAGCCGCCGAAGACGGTGGCGTCCTGCGAGAAGACGCAGACGCTCCGGCCGTCGATGGTGCCGTACCCGGTGATGACACCGTCGCCCAGCGGCCGACGCTCGGCCAGGCCGAAGGTCGTGGCGCGGTGGCGGGCGAGCGCGTCGATCTCGACGAACGAGCCCGGATCGAGCAGGTTCTCGATCCGCTCGCGGGCCGTCATCAGGCCCTTGTCGTGCGTCCTGTCGACCGCGGCCTGTCCCATCGGTGCACGGGCTTCGTCGAGCCGCCGACGCAGCTCGGACAGCTTCCCGGCGGTCGTGTGGATGTCGGGCGTCGCAGCGTCGGTCTGGACGTCGTCACTCACGTCCGGTTCTGAGGCAGTCGTCATGTTGTAAGACTCTAACGACTCGGGTGGCTCCGTGGCGACGTGACCCGGCCTACTCCCCCGACACCGACCCCGCCGTCGGGCGGGGTTCGGACCTACTCTGGACGTCGTGCACGCAGACCCCGGACCCGAATCGCCGCGCCCGCTCGACGCCGATGCCCTCCGCCGGGAGCTGGTCGAGAGGCCGGGTGCGCCGTACAGCTCCCTCGAGGTCCTGGAGGAGGTCGGGTCGACCAACGCCGAGGCGATGAGGCGAGCGGGACTGGGCGCCGCGGACCGCGGTGTGCTCCTGGCCGAGTACCAGGCCTCGGGACGCGGGCGGCTCGGACGCACGTGGACGGCGCCTCCGCGGACCCAGGTGGTGGTGAGTGTCCTGCTGCGGCCCGGCTCGGTCTCACCCACCCTGTTCGGGTGGCTGCCCCTGGTCACGGGTCTCGCGATCCGGGACGGACTCGTGGCGGCGGGCGGGGTGGACGCCACGCTCAAGTGGCCCAACGACGTGCTCGTCGACGGGGGCAAGATCGCGGGGATCCTCTCGGAGATGACGACGGTCCCCGCGGAGGGGGACTTCGAGTTGCGCCTTCCCGCGCTGGTGGTGGGTGTGGGGATCAACGTGACACTGACGCGGGAGCAACTGCCCGTCCCGCACGCGACCTCCCTCGCCCTCTCCGGTGGGACGACCGACCGTGACGTCGTCGCACGGGCGGTCCTCGAGGCCCTGGCGCACCGGCACGAGCAGTGGCGTCGATGCGAACGCGGGAGCGGATCGACCATCTCGGACGAGCTCATGGCCGAGTACTCGGCGGCCTGCTCGACCGTCGGGGCCGAGGTCCGCGTCGAACTGCCGGGCGACGTCGTACGGACAGGGCGGGCCGCACGCGTGGACAGGGAGGGCCGCCTCGTCGTCGTCACCCCGGACGGGGAGCTGTCCGTGGCCGCCGGGGACGTGACCCACGTGCGTCCGGCCGCCGGCCGGTGGGGCGGCTGACCCGTGGGGTTCGTCCGTTCGGTCGTCTCTCCGGGGGAGACGCTGATCGTCCACAGCCACCCGCACTGGCGCGCGCTCGTGCGCCCCGCACTGGTGACGGTGATCGGCGCCGGTCTCGCCGGGATCGCCGGGGGGTTCATCGAGACGCAGGTCGTGCACTCGGGGGACCGGGCCGCGACCTGGGCGATGGTGGCGGGGATCTACCTCCTCGTTGTCCTGCGCTTCGGCCTGTGGCCCGCGCTGCGGTGGGCGCGCACCGACCTCGTGGTGACCGACGAGCGCGTGCTCTACCGGCCGGCCGGCTCGACGCGACGGTGTGTCGACGTGCCGTTGCGCCGGATCAGTGCCGTGCGGTTCCGGCACACCCTCACCGACCGGGCCCTGGGCACCGGGTGTCTCATCCTCGAGTGCGGACACCTGCCCCCGGTCGAGATCGACCATGTCCCCGCCGTGGCGCGGGTCCACGCCACGGTCTACGACGAACTGCTCCGTCTGCCCCCGGTGCCCCCGCCCGGCCCCCTCGCCCCGCCACCCCGCTTCCGCTGGGGGCTGCCGGGGCGTCGGTGACCTCCCCACCACCCGTGAGAACATGGACCACGTGAACGACGACTCGC
>NZ_JAALEE010000250.1:0-1179 GCF_014145265.1 Dietzia sp. CW19
GCGACCGGCTCGCCACGGTGCAGGACGAGGGCAGTCAGGTCGTCGCGATCGCCGCGTCCCGTGCACCGCTCGTCGGCGAGGACGGCGGCCGGTGGTTGGATCTGTGCGCCGGACCCGGGGGCAAGGCCGTCATGCTGGGCGCGTTGGCGGAGATCGAGGGCGCGACGGTGACCGGTGTGGAGGTCTCCGAACACCGTGCCGACCTCGTGCGGGAGGCCACCCGGGACCTTCCGGTGACCGTCCTCACCGCGGACGGCCGGGATCCCGGTCTGGAACCGGGGTTCGATCGAGTCCTCCTCGACGCACCGTGTTCGGGTCTCGGCGCCCTCCGGCGTCGTCCCGAGGCCCGGTGGCGAAAGACCGCCGCCGACATCCCGGGACTGGTGGTGCTCCAGCGGGAGCTGCTGGAATCCGCACTGCGTCTCGTGCGGCCCGGGGGCGTGGTGCTCTACGCGACGTGTTCCCCCCACCTGTCCGAGACGGTGTCTATGATCCGTGAGGCGAACAGGCGCGACGATGTCGAACTCCTCGACGTACGCGAGATCCTCGAGGGGATCGACGGGGCCGCCACCGAGGGCCTCGGAGACGGACCGTGGGTGCAGCTCTGGCCGCACCGCCACGGCACCGACGCGATGTTCATGGCTGGGCTGCGCAGGGTCGCCTCCGACCCCACACCGCCGACACGAGAAGACTGACAGTCGATGCCGTCAGCAGACGCGGACCAGGGCCGGGACGACGCGACCTTCCTCTCCGGCGGGACCGGGTGCGAGGCGTGGGTGTACCGCCCGGAGACCTCGTCGGACCCCGGCGGGACAACCGCACCGGCCATCGTCATGGCGCACGGCCTCGGGTGTATCCGCGACCTCCGACTGCCCGCGTACGCCGAGCGTTTCCGCGACGCCGGCTTCGTCGTCGTGGTCTTCGACTACCGGCACTTCGGCGCCAGCGACGGGCAGCCCCGTCAGCTCCTCGACATCGGCCGTCAGCTCGACGACTGGCGGTCCGCGCTGGCCTTCACCCGGTCACTGACCGGCGTCGACCCGGACCGGGTCATCGCGTGGGGCACGTCGTTCTCGGGCGGCCACGTCCTCACGCTCGCCGGAACAGGGGAGCGACTCGCGGGGGTCGTCGCGCAGGTGCCGCACGTCAGCGGGCCGGCCGCGGTCCGGGCGACGCCGC
>NZ_JAALEE010000251.1:0-1494 GCF_014145265.1 Dietzia sp. CW19
CGGATCCACTCGGTGAGCAGCCTCCGGCCGTCCTCGGTGACCTCGAAGCGGCGCGGGTTACCCCGCGAGGGGGCGCCCTCGAGCGGGAGCTCCCGGATCAGTCCGGACTCCCCCAGTCGATCCAGCTCCCGGTAGATCTGCTGGTGGGTCGCCGGCCAGAAGTACCCGATGGACTTGTCGAACCTCCGCGCCAGCTCGATCCCGCTCCCCGCCCGCTCGGTGAGGGAGGTGAGGATCGCGAACTTCAGCGACACGGTGTCAGCGCGCTGCCAGAGCGGACGCCGCCTGCTCGTACTCCGCGCGGAGCCGCTCGACCAGGTCGCGGACCGAACCCGTCGAGGTGACCGCGCCGACGCCCTGGCCCGCACCCCAGATGTCGCGCCACGCCTTGGAGTCCGCGCCCCCGCCGGAGCCGAAGTCCATCGCCGTGGGGTCCGAGACGGGCAGGTCGTCGGGGTTCAACCCCGCCGCCTCGATGCTGCCCCGGAGGTAGTTCCCGTGGATCCCCGTGAACAGGTTGCTGTAGACGATGTCGGAGGCGGAGCTCTCGACGATCATCTGCTTGTACTCCGCGGCCGCGCGGGACTCCTCGGTCGCGAGGAACGCCGACCCCACGTAGGCCAGGTCGGCGCCGGCGGCCTGCGCGGCGAGGATCGACCGGCCGTGCGCGATCGCCCCGGACAGCAGAAGCGGGCCGTCGAACCACTCGCGGATCTCCTGGATCAGGGCGAACGGCGACTGCGTCCCGGCGTGTCCACCGGCGCCGGCGGCCACCGCCACGAGCCCGTCGGCGCCCTTCTCGATGGCCTTGCGGGCGAACCTGTCGTTGATCACGTCGTGCAGCACGATCCCGCCGTAGGAGTGGACGGCGTCGTTGACCTCGGTACGGGCACCGAGGGAGGTGATGACGATCGGCACCTCGTGCTCGACGACGGTCGCCAGGTCCTGCTCGAGCCGGTCGTTGGACCGGTGGACGATCTGGTTGACGGCGAACGGGGCCACGTAGCGGTCCGGGTTCGCCGCGGCGAAGGCCGCGTTGCTCTCGGTGACCTGGTCCAGCCACTCCCCCAGGACCGACTGCGGTCGCGCGTTGAGCGCCGGGAACGAGCCGATCACACCAGCCTGGCACTGCGCGGCCACCAGCTCGGGGCCGGAGTAGATGAACATCGGCGAGGCGACCACCGGCACGGTGAGCGGGCCGGCGAGGACGGAGGGAAGGGCCATGAGCAGTCCTTTCGGGACCGGGATGAGGTCGGCTTTCCCCGACCGTACGGCCGCCCACGGTTTTATGCAACTAGTTGCACAAAGATCTGGACGCGTGGCGGTGGAGCGTCCCGATCACCTCATCGCTCACCAACCGGGTAGATCTCCTCGGCCACCCGCTCCGCCGCCGACACGAACGCGGCGACCGTCGCGGGAGCGAAGCCGCCCGAGTCCGGAATCGCGGGGATCCCCGTCGACCCGGCCGCGCCGGGGCCCTGGGCACCCGCGGCC
>NZ_JAALEE010000252.1:0-5476 GCF_014145265.1 Dietzia sp. CW19
CGCACCGGGGCCGCCGCCGGCCCCGCGGGTGCGGGGTCGCTCCGGCTCGTCGCGGTCACCTGCATCGGTCAGTTCTGCTCCGCGGCGGCGATGATGTCCGGGACCACGTTGTCGAGCGCCCAGGGCAGGCTGAGCGGCGACGCCGCCGAGATGGACAGCACCTGCTGCTCGTCGGTCTGCACCACCATCCGGCCCGCCTCGACCGCGGGGATGCGACCCAGCAGCGGGTCCGCCTCGATCGCGGCGCGCACGTCGGGCGACGCCGCGTAGGTGACCAGGATGTCCGAGACGAGCTCGTCGGCCCGCTCGGGTGACCAGGTGACGGCGAACTGGTCGGCGGCGCCGGTCGAGGCCTCGGAGACGACGGGGGCCTGCACCATCCCCAGCTGCTCGAGGAATCGCGGTCGGTTGTCCACGTCGGTGAACGCGTAGATCTTCTCGGCCGCGTCGGGATCCACCGTGCCGTAGATGAAGGTCGTCCCCCGGACGCCCGGGTGATCGTCGGCGACCTGGGCGATCCGGTCCTCCACCTCGTCGATGAGCTCCTCCGCCCGCTCCGAGCGGCCGAGCGCCTCGCCGATGAGGCGGGTCGAGTCCTGCCAGGGCGTACCGAAGGCCACGTCACCCTCGGGCATCGCGATGGTGGGGGCGATCTTGGACAGGGTCTCGTACTCCTCGGCGGTCATCCCGGAGTAGGCACCCAGGATGACGTCGGGCTGGAGCGCGGCGATGGCCTCGGTGTTGATGCCGTCCGTCTCCGAGTACAACTCCGGCATCTCGCCGCCCACCGACTCCAGTTCGGCGTCGAACCAGTCGGTGGATCCACCGGCGTTGCCGCCGAACGAGTTCCGCGGCATGCCCACCGGAACCACTCCCAGCGCCAGCGAGACATCCGCGTTGACCCAGGAGATCGTGGCCACCCGCTGGGGCGGTTCGGTGATCTCCGTCTGCCCGTACGCGTGGGTGATGGTGCGGGGGAACTCCCCGTCGCGCTCGACGTCGGTCGCCGTGGCCGGGTCCTGCGATCCACCCACCGAGCCCGTCGTGCACCCGGCCAACACCGCCAGTGTCGCGAGGAGCGCGGCCAGGAGCAGCACGACCCGTGCGCGATCGGGGGCGTCGACCGCACGGACACGGGATCGGACGGTGAGTGGACTCATGGGGTCTCCGATGGGATAAAAGCCGCTTAGGCTTGGCTTACCTTATCGGGGCAACAGTAGAGCGACGATGCGCCGAAACGCAAGACCGTACTCCCACATTCCCACTTCGCCTGGGGCACAACGTGATTCATGTCACCCTAGTGTTGATAAGGCAAGCCTACCCTCATAACGTTCGCCGGTACCTACGTCCCCGATCAGTTCGGAGCACCCGTGAACGAACACCTGTTGAGCCACCGGAGCAGGAAGGACCACGCCGCCGCCCTGGCCGCGGCGACCGCCGAGGTCGGTCGATACCTCGACGGTCGTACCACCCCGCGCTCGTCCGCATCGCCCGCGCATCTCGCGTCACAGACCGCGGCGGTGGATCTGTCGACCCCGCTGGGGACGCTCGACAAGGCCCTGGTGGAGGTGCGTGCGCTCTACCTCGACCACGCCGTGGGGTACCACCACCCCCGCTACCTCTCGCACCTCAACTGTCCGGTCACGATCCCCGCGCTGGCCGCCGAGACGCTCGCCACCTCCGTCAACACCGCGGTGGAGACGTGGGACCAGGGCACCTCGGCGTGCCTGATCGAGCAGAGACTCGTCGACTGGGTCGCCGACCTGATCGAGTTCGACCGGCCGGATCGGGTCACGCCGGACGGCGTCTTCACCACCGGCGGATCGCAGTCCAACCTCCAGGGGTTGTTCACCGCTCGCGAGGATCGACTCTCCCGCCCCGGCCCCGGGGGGACCACGCCCGCGGACCGTTGCGCCCGTCTGTCCCGACTGCGGATCGTCACCGGCGAGCACGCCCATCTCAGCGTGGTCAAGGCCGCGCGTCTACTCGGCCTGGCGCCGGACGCGGTGATCGTCCTCCCCGGGGACGGCGACCGCATGGACCCCGCCACCCTCGACCGCGCCCTGGCATCCGTGGCGGACGCCGGTGACGAGGTCGCGGCCGTCGTCACCCTGGCCGGTACCACCGACCACGGCGCGATCGACCCGTTGCGTGAGATCGGACTGGTCTGTCGCCGTCACGACGTCTGGTTGCACGTGGACGCCGCCTACGGCGGCGGGTTGCTGGTCTCCCCCACCCGCCGCGATCTCCTCGACGGGATCGGGCTGGCCGACTCGGTGACCGTCGACTTCCACAAGACCTTCTTCCTGCCGGTGGCCGCATCCGCTCTTCTCCTGCGGGACGGCTCCGGCTTCCGCCACTCCACCGTCAGCGCCGACTACCTCAACCCCGCGGACGGTGACGATCACGCCGTGGACAAGTCCCTGCAGACCACCCGCCGCTTCGACGCGTTGAAGCTCTGGATGACGCTGCGCGTACTCGGCGCCGACGGGATCGGCCGCATGCTCGACGACGCGATCGACGTGGCCCGGCGGATCGGTCGGACCATCGACTCCGAGCCCGACCTCGAACTGGTTCGCAGGCCGGCACTGTCGACCGTCCTCTTCCGCCCCCGGCCCGAGGGGTGTGACCCCGACGAGTCCGACGCCCTGGTCCGTCCCGTCAGGGACGCGCTGTTCGCCGAGGGACGGTCGGTGGTCGCGGCGACGGTGGTGGACGGCAGACCGTGCCTCAAACTCACGATCCTGGACCCGGAGCTGTCCGACCGGGACGTGGCGGCCGTGCTCGCCGACGTCCGCGAGGCCGCCCGGTACCTGGCCGAGGGGATGCGCCAGGCCACCACCGCGGGGGTGATGTCATGAGCGGGAAGATCCACGACCTGCTGGGGGTGGGCATCGGTCCGTTCAACCTCGGGCTGGCGTGCCTCGCCGAACCGCTGGAGATCGACGCCGTCTTCCTCGACTCCCGCGAGGGCTTCGCGTGGCACCACGGACTCATGTTCGACGACGCGACCATCCAGGTGCCCTTCCTGGCCGATCTGGTCACGCTGGCCGACCCCACCTCTCCGTACTCGTTCCTGTCCTATCTCAAACAGGTGGGCCGGTTGTATCCGTTCTACATCCGCGAGAACTTCCAGCCCCTGCGCGCGGAGTACGACGCGTACTGTCGCTGGGCCTCCGAGCGGGTGGGTGGACTCCGGTGGGGACGGCAGGTGGTGGACGTCCGGCGCGAGGCGGCACAGGGCGCCGGGGGCGGGCCGGACGGGGGGAACGGAGGGACCGACGACGACGAGGACGGGCCCGTCTACCGGGTCACCGCGATCACCTCCGACGGCACGGAGACCTACCGCGCCCGGCACCTCGCACTGGGGATCGGCACCACCCCGTGGTCGCCTGTCGACACGGACTCGCTCGACGGCGCCTCCCCACACGCGGGCCGACGGGTCGCGCTGCACGCTGCCGACTACCTGCACCGGCGCGAGGAGCTGCTCGGGTTGGACTCGGTGACCGTCGTGGGCAGCGGCCAGTCGGCCGCCGAGATCTTCCACGACCTGGTGGCGACGTCCGGGCACTCCGGCCCCCGCGTGGACTGGATTACCCGGTCCCCCCGGTTCTTCCCCATGGAGTACACCAGGCTCACCCTGGAGATGACCTCCCCGGAGTACATCGACCACTTCCACGGTCTCGACGCCGGCACCCGGGACCGGTTGCTGCGCGAGCAACGGTCCCTCTACAAGGGCATCGACGCCGAGTTGATCAACGAGATCCACGATCTTCTCTACCGCCGGTCCGCCCACGGACTGGACACCGGGTTGCTGGTGGCCGCGACCGCCCTGGACGGGGCCACCGTAGACGAGTCAGGGATCCGCCTGGAACTGCACTGCAACGACACCGGCCGGGCCTGGCAACACCACACGGACGGTCTGGTGATGGCCACCGGCTACTCCGCCACCGCTCCGCGGTTCCTCGACGGGATCGCCTCGGAGATCGACTGGGAGGACCCCGGACCCGGGCGGGCCGGCGCGGGCAGGCCCCGTCGCTACCGCGTGGCCCGCGACCACACCATCGACCTGGCCCATCGGCGTGTCCATGTGCAGAACGCCGAGGAGCACACCCACGGGCTCAGCGCCCCGGACCTGGGGATGGGGGCGATGCGCAACAGCATCATCCTGCGGTCCGTCACCGGTCGCGAGGTCTACCCCGTCGAATCACGCATCGCGTTCCAGCGGTTCGGCGCCCCGGCCCGCGAGTCCTGCCCCACCCGGGAGACCGATCCGACCCGAGCCGGGACGTCCGCCGTGCGCCACTCCCCCGCCGACCAGCAGGCCCAGGAGGCCCGATGAACCATCACACCGTCAGTACCCCCGCCGGGCTCGTCTCGCTCTCTTCCCTCTCCACGGACGCCGATACCGTCGGGACCCTCCACGCCTGGCTCTCGCACCCCGGGTCGGCGTACTGGGGCATGCGGCACATGGCGCCCGAGCAGATCTCGGCGTTCTTCCGCGACTGGCAGAGCAGCCCACACCGGCAGGTCCACATGGTGCGCATCGACGGACTGCGAGTGGGGTTGGCGGTGTACTACGACCCGGCCGCGGTCGAGCTCGACGGCTCGTACCCGCACGAACCCGGGGACCTGGGTATGCACCTGCTGGTCGCCCCCTCGCGGACGCCCGTGCCGGGCACCACGGCCGCCGTGATCGGCGCGATCTGCGAGACCGCCTTCGGTCCGCTGGGCGCCCGACGCGTGGTGGTGGAGCCGGACATCCGCAACACCGCCGTGCACCGACTCAACGCCCGTGCCGGCTTCCGGGAGGGCGGGGCGGTGGAACTCGCCGACAAGACCGCCCTGCTCTCCTTCTGCGACGTCGGGGACTTCCGGGCCTCCGAGATCGGCCGGACCACACGGGCCGTGTCGTCGTCACCCCCGTCGTCCGGTGCCGTGCCCCACGCGCACCTCACCGGTCACGCGATGCGGCGGGCCCACCGTCACCTGTGCGCCAAGGCCCTGGCCGAGTTCTCCCACGAGCGACTCGTCTCGCCTCAGCCCACCGCAGACCCGGACATGTACGAGGTGCGCGCGGGTGAGGAGAGGTGGCTGTTCCGCGGGCGGGTGCTGCCCCTGGAGCACTGGGTGGTGGACGAGGGTTCGCTGCGCCGGGAGGTCGCCGGCGAGCCGGTCGAACCCGACGCCCCGGCCCTCATCACCGCGCTGGCCCCGGTGCTCGGTATCCCCGCGTCACTCGTCGGCGTCTATCTGGAGGAGATCGCCGCGACCCTCGGGTCCGCCGCGTTCTGTCTGCACCACCGCGCCCGCCCCGTGCAGGAACTGGCCGGTGCCGACCTGCAGGAGGTCGAGGCCGCGATGACCGAGGGGCACCCGGGCTTCGTGGCCAACAACGGGCGCATCGGACTGGGGCTGACCGACCGACACCGCTACACCCCGGAGGCTCCCGCGACGGTACGTCTGGTGTGGCTCA
>NZ_JAALEE010000252.1:5546-13929 GCF_014145265.1 Dietzia sp. CW19
CACCGTGACCGGACTGGAGGAGAACGAGCACTACCGTCGGGAGTTCGACGGTGACGACCTCGACCGGTGCGACACACGACTTCGGGAGCTGGGCCTCGATCCGGACGGGTACCGCCTCATTCCCGTCCACCCGTGGCAGTGGGAGCACAAGATCGCCGTGGCGTTCGGCCCCGACCTGGCCCGCCGCGACCTCGTCCACCTGGGCGAGTCCCGCAGTGAGTACCGCCCGCAGCAGTCCGTACGCACGTTCTTCGACGTGACCCGTCCCGAGCGCGGGTACGTCAAGACGGCACTGGCGGTGCAGAACATGGGCTTCACCCGCGGACTGTCTCCTCGGTACATGCGTG
This sequence comes from Dietzia sp. CW19, assembly GCF_014145265.1. Classification (NCBI taxonomy): domain Bacteria; kingdom Bacillati; phylum Actinomycetota; class Actinomycetes; order Mycobacteriales; family Dietziaceae; genus Dietzia; species Dietzia sp. CW19. The sequence goes on from NZ_JAALEE010000252.1 coordinate 5,894, forward strand.
ACACCCCGGCGGTCAACGACTGGGTGGCCGGTCTGGTGGCCGGGGATCCCGTGCTCCGGGCACTCGACTTCGGAGTCCTGCGCGAGGTCGCCGCCGTGGGGTACACAGGCGACGCCTACCACCGCGCAGCGGAGTCCGGCGTCTCGGACGAGGGGCCGCACACCAAGATGATCGCCGCCCTGTGGCGTGAGAGCCCGGTGCCGCGACTGGCGGAGGGCGAGCGGGCCTTCACGCTGGCCTCACTACTGCACGTCGACCTCCACGGGTGCCCCCTCGTCGTCGAACACCTGGAGCGGTCAGGGGCGGACGCCCGCACGTGGCTCCGCGCGCTGCTCGACGCCTACGTTCTGCCGGTGGCCCGCTGTCTGCTCGCGCACGGGTTGGTGTTCATGCCCCACGGTGAGAACGTGATCGTGGTGATCGGCCCGGACAACCTGCCGCGCCGGGTGCTGTTCAAGGACATCGGCGAGGAGGTGGCCGTGGTGACCGACCGACCGCTGCCCGAGGGGATCGAGCGGATCCGGCACCTCGTGGACGCCGAGACGGCCGCGTTGAGCATCCACACCGACGTGATGGACGGGGTACTGCGTCACCTCGCCGCGATCCTCGACGAGTCCGGGGTCCTGCCGGCAACGGAGTTCTGGGACGAGACCCGCCGGTGCCTGCTGGCGCTGGCCGGCGACGGCGACGGCGACGGCGACATCGACATCGACGTCGACCGGACTGAGGTCGACGAGGCGACCTGGCAGGCGCTGTTCGCGCCGCGGTTCAAACACTCGTGCCTCAACCGCCTGCAGTTGCGCGACACCCGGCAGATGGTGGATCTGACCGATCAGGCGGGATCGCTGCAGTTCGCGGGCACCCTCGCCAATCCCCTCGCATCGAGCCCGACCGACCCCGCGGGTCGCGCGGGTCGCGAAGAGCGTTCCGAACACGTCGGCCGAGAAGCAGGTGTGCGGAACGCTCTTCTCGATGACGGAGCCCGCAGCGTGTCGTAGCGTCACTGGGATGAACGGGCGGGAACTCCAGAAATGTGCGGCGATGCGGGCACGCGAACTACCGGCGTCGACCCTGGAGTTCCCGTTCGGGCCGGACGTCGACGTCTACAAGGTCCGCGGCAAGGTGTTCATGATCCACACCGTTGTCGACGACGAGCCCCTCGTGGTGATCAAGGCATCACCCTCGGACGGCCTCGCCCTCCGTGACGCGCACGCCGACATCACCCCCGGCTACCACATGGACAAGAGGCACTGGATCTCACTGCACCCCGGGGGGAGCCTCGGCCCCGACGTGGTCGAGGAGTTGGTCACGGAGTCCTACCGACTCGTGGTGGCCGGGCTCCCCAGCGCGCAGCGACCGGTCGAGCCGCACGCCTTCGGGCGCGGGCAACGCTGATCCGGCTCAGTTCACCGGAGCGGTCTCCGGCGAACCCTCGGGCGACACCGAGGACCCGGTGATCGAGCCGAGCCGCTCCTCGCCCAGCGAGCCCTCCACGGCGTCGGTCGCCGAGTCCGTGTTGACGGCTCCGGCCAGCGAGTCGCCCACCACGGGCACCCCGCCGATGACGGCGTCGACCGACCCCGGGACGTCCCCGCGCATCAGGAAGTCGACGGACTCCGCGACGGGCTTGACGACCATGCACACGACCCCGATGGGCGGCAGCGGGATGCCCGCCAGGTTGGCCGCCGTGCCGGCCACGGTGCCGACGCCACAGACGGCGCTGGCGACGGAACCGACCGGACCGGAGGTGTAACCGGGCAGCGAACCGGTGACGGAGGCCGGAAGCAGGTCGCCGGCGGAGCCGAGGCCGCCGCCGGTGTCCGCATCGGTGCCCGTTCCGGCGGACCCGGTGAGCGACGACGAGTCGAGGGCGCCCGACGACAGGCCGTCTGCGCTCTGGGCTGCGGCGGCGCCGGTCGAGAAGACGAGAAGTGCGGCGGCCAGCGCACCGGCGCAGGCGATGGATCTGGTCACAGTGATCTCCGAGCATGACGGGGGCGCGAGCCCCACGATGAGTTAAGGATTCTTGAGTCCATCACATATACGTCACGAGCGGGGCGGTGTTACGTCACGACCACCCCGTCGACACGTCACGACCACCACGTCGTCGCGTCACAACCTCCGCCCTGATGCCGTCCGCCCGCCCGGCGCCGGTCCGCACCGTTCGCGGGCGCGATGAGGGAGAGTGGAGCCATGACCGGGATCCCGACCACCCCCGCCGACCATTCGCTGGCAGACGTCATGCCGTCGATCGCCGCCTCGCTGGGCCTTGACCTCCGCAACCCACTGGCTCTCCCGCCCGCGCGGGATGCGGTGCTCGTCCTGGTCGACGGCCTCGGCGCCGAGCTCATCCGGCAGCACGCCGACGTCGCCCCCACCCTCTCGGCGATGACCACGCGGATGATCTCCGCGGGGTTCCCCGCCACCACGGCCACGAGTCTGACCAGCCTGGCGGTGGGAGCGCCGTGTTCCCGCCACGGGATCGTCGGGTACAGCTTCGCGCTCCCGGACGAGGGTGCAGAGACACCTACCGTCTTCAACTCGCTCCGGTGGACCACGGGGTCGGCGGAGGGGCCCTCCGCACTGGACCGGTTCCCTCCCCGTGAGGTGCAGGTGCTGCCGAGTCTGCTCGAACTGCTCACCGAGGAGGGGGTCGACGTCACCTACGTCATGCGCGAGGACTTCCGGGCATCCGGACTCACCCGCGCCGCGTTCCGGGCGGAGGGCGAGTACCGCCCGGCGATCTCACTGCAGGAGATCCGCGAGGCGATACTCGGTGTCGTCGCCGCTCCCTCGACGTCCAGACGGTTCGTCTATTCCTACTTCGGAGACCTCGATCTCATCGGGCACATCCACGGTCCGGGCTCCCCGGAGTGGATCCAGTCGTTGCGCGAGGTGGACGCCTTCGTCGCCGACCTGGCGACGGATCTGCCCCCCGACTGCGGGATGCTCGTCACCGCCGACCACGGCATGGTGGCCGCGGAGACCGTGATCGATATCGATGCCACCCCGTCGCTCCTCGCGGACGTCGAGGCGGTCGCAGGCGAGGCCCGGGTACGGCACGTGCACGCACGGGCCGGGTCGGAGTCGGCGGTGTTGGCCGCCTGGCGCGAGGAGTTGGCGGGGCACGCGCGGGTGCTGAGCCGGGAACAGGCGCTGGACGAGCAGTTGTTCGGGCCGGGCCGGGAACATGCGGACCGTCTGGGTCACGTCGTCGCGGTCGCCACCGGCGGCGTCATCCTCGCCCGCACCCACCACGAGAAGATGGAGTCGGGCCTCCTCGGTCATCACGGGGCCAATACCGCGGCAGAGCAGCACATCCCACTCATCCTGCGGTGAGCCGCCGGCCTGTTCAGCAGGTGACCAGCGTCGACGGGTCGCTGGTGGAGTCCAGCCAGCGACCGTAGGCGGGTGGCCCCATTGCTCGCACGTCTGCGCACAGCTCCTGCCGGGAGTACCCGGAAGCACGGTAGACGGCATAGATGACGTTGCCGTTCTCATCCCTCGCGCGCAGCGATGGGCACGCCATGTCGGTGCGTAAGTAGGACGCACCCGGGTTCCGCGCCAGTGCTGCAGCGATCTCCTGCGCGTACTCACCCGGGGTGACGGCGGAGTACAGGACCACGATCCCCCGGCCATCGCACGCGGGGCGGGACATCGGGACATTCAGTCCCAGATCGCCGGTCGGTGCGGCCGAGGACCGGCAGTCGTCCAGGACCGCGGCGATCTCGGCGGGCATGCCGTCGGCCTCCGCCTCCTGACGGCACGTTGTGGACGGGATCCCGGTGTATCGGTTCCAGCTCCCATCGACACGGCTCACTATGTACTGCGTATCCCCGGCGGGTTCGCCCTGCTGTACGAAGACGTGCGCCAGTGCCCACGCCCCCGCGCACCGGTCCACGTTGACGTTCCGACGGGCGATACCCGCCTCCCTCGCGATCTCGTCCGGGTCGCAGTCGGAGGTCCGTGCTGATGGAGAAGCGGTTGCAGCTGGCATCGTCTCAGGGACGGGGGACCCCGTAGCCGGTTCCACGGAGGTCGTCGTCGGCTCTGGCACCGCACCCGGTTCGCCGCCGTCCGAGGCGACGAGGTAGCCGGCCGCGCCGGCGAGGACGACGAGCAGCACCACGATGAGCCCACCCATCACCCACATGAGGCCGTTGCGAGAGCGAGCCTGTGGACCCGTTCCGTAAGCCTCCTGCCCCCACCCCCCGTCGTTGCCTCGGTGACCGTCCCAGCTGGAACCGTCCCAACCGGAGCCACCTGACGGATTGCTCATAGTCACCACCATCGACACTGCCGACGAGTCGGCCTACGTCCGGAGAATGACAGTCACTTTATCCACCTCGCGACCGGCAGCGCACCGCATTCTCAGGAGCCGAGCAGGACCGTCGTGAAGTCCTGCTCGTCGGGGTGGTCGAGCATCTCCCCCATCCGCTTCCGGTCGAAGGGCCAGAGATCGATCTCACCGCCGGCGGTCTGGTACCAGGACGTGCACCCGGTGTTCCACACCGTCGGTCCCATCGCCGCACCCACCGCGCGGGAGAACTCGGCGGTCGCCCGCTCGGTCACCTCGACCGCGTCGAGCTCGCCGAGCCGCCATCGCTCGATCCACTGCGCGATGTAACGCGAGGTGAGCTCTGCCGAGAACTGCAGTGGGATCGATCCGGTCGGCGAGTTGGGGCCGAGGACGGTGAAGAGATTGGGGAATCCCGGGATCGCGGTCATCCGGTATGCGCGCGGACCTGCGGCCCAGGCCTCATCGAGACTCAGGCCGTCGCGGCCGGTGATCCGCATGGGCCGCATGTACTCGTGGGTTCGGAAACCCGTGGCCAGCACGATCACGTCGACCTCGTGGTGGACACCGTCGCCGGTACGGATGCCGGTGGGCGTCACCTCGGAGACCGGACCCGTGACCAACTCCGCGTTGGGGGCGGTGATGGCGCGGTAGTAGGTACCCGAGACCACCTGGCGCTTGCACAGTGGTTCGTAGTCCGGGGTCAACGCCTCCCGGAGCCGACGATCGCGGACCTGCCGACGGAGACTCACGCGGGCGTAGGCCTGCACCGCGCGACGCCGCCAGGTCGGCTTGAGGACCACGTCCGCCAGGATCCCCGAGGCCCACAGGGCCGTCGCGTACATCCTCCGCTGCGATCCGGGTGACCGACGGAGCAGGGCGGTGAGCGGTGCGGGCTGCCGCACAGTCATCGGCGCCCACAGGATCCACTGCGGGGATCGCGCGAAGTGCAGAAGCCGTGACGCCTCCGGCTGCAGGGCGGACACGATCTGCACTCCCGTGGAACCGGAGCCGATCACCGCCACCCGGGACCCGCCGGTCTCCAGCCCGGGATCCCAGCGGGCGGTGTGGACGACCGGTCCGGCGAACGAGTCGAGCCCGTCGATATCGGGCACGTACGGGTGGTGCAGCACCCCGGTCGCGCACACCACGAAGTCCGCGTGCAGCACCTCCCCCGCTGCCGTCGTCACCGTCCAGGTGGCGGACTCGTCGTCGTACACGGCGTCCGTCACCTCGGTCCCGAGCCGCAGCCAGGCGTTCAGACCGACCCGGTCCACCACGTCCCGGTGGTACCGCTGGATCTCCTCCCCCGATGCCCAGACGTGTGACCAGTCGGCCTTGGGGGCGAACCCGAACTGGTAGAGCTGGGAGGGAACGTCGCAGGTCAGACCCGGATAACGGTTCCAGTGCCACACCCCACCGACGTCGGTGCCCTTCTCGCAGATCGTCACGTCGGTCAGCCCGGCCCGCATGAACGTGTGCGCGGCGGCTATCCCCGCGACCCCCGCGCCGATGATCACCACGCGGGGTTGGCGGAGATCGGTCACCACTCAGGTCTACCTCCTCGGGCGACCGGATGCGTCGACTCCCGCGGCCTCGTAGCGTCGGTGATATGCGTGAGCGCGCATGACACGACCAGCGAGAGGAGCCTGCCATGAAGGCGGTCACCTGGCACGGCAAGCGCGACGTCCGCGTGGACGAGGTACCCGATCCCAGGATCGAGGATCCCACCGACGCGATCGTCAGGATCACCAGCACGAACATCTGCGGATCCGACCTACACCTGTACGAGGTGCTCGGGCCGTTCATGAACGAGGGCGACATCCTCGGCCACGAGCCGATGGGGATCGTCGAGGAGGTGGGGTCCGGTCTCTCCGACCTGAAACCCGGCGACCGCGTGGTGATGCCGTTCCAGATCTCGTGCGGCCACTGCTACATGTGTGACAAGGGCCTCAATACCCAGTGCGAGACCACCCAGGTCCGTGACCAGGGTATGGGCGCGGCACTGTTCGGGTACTCCGAGCTGTACGGCAGCGTCTCGGGCGGTCAGGCCGAGTACCTGAGGGTCCCGCAGGCCCAGAACACCACCATCCAGGTGCCGCACGAGCACACCGACGACCGGTACCTGTACCTGTCCGACGTGCTGCCGACGGCCTGGCAGGCGGTCCAGTACGCGCAGATCCCCGACGGCGGGACGGTCGTCGTCCTGGGGTTGGGACCGATCGGCGACATGGCCGCCCGGATCGCCGCCCACCGCGGACACCGCGTCATCGGAGTGGACCCGGTCGCGGAGCGCCGGGCCCGGCAGGCGCACCGGGGTGTCGAGGTTCTCGACCCCTCCGAGCTCCCCGGTGAGCTGGGCGACGTGATCCGCGACATGACCGACGGCCGCGGGCCGGACTCCGTGATCGACGCGGTGGGGATGGAGGCACACGGGTCCCCCGTCGCCACGGCGGCCCACGCGGCCGTGGGGATGCTCCCGAAGTTCCTGGGCAAGAAGATGATGGAGCACTCGGGAGTCGACAGGCTCGCCGCGTTCTACTCCGCCATCGACATCGTGCGCCGCGGTGGGACCATCTCGCTGTCCGGCGTGTACGGCGGCGTCGCCGACCCGTTGCCGATGCTGACGATGTTCGACAAGCAGCTCACGCTCAAGATGGGGCAGGCCAACGTCAAGCGCTGGGTGCCGGACATCATGCCGCTGCTCACCGATGCCGACCCGCTGGGCGTGGACGACTTCGCCACGCACCGGCTCCCACTGTCGGACGCCCCCCACGCTTACGAGATCTTCCAGAAGAAGCAGGACGGGGCCGTGAAGATCGTCCTCACGCCGTGAGTCCGGGGACGGGCGGGATGCGGATGGGTAGGTTGCGGATATGACCGAACTGTCCCGACTCCTGCTCGTCCGCCACGGGCAGAGCGTGGGGAACATCGCCGACGACGAGGCCCGGGCCGCCGGGGCGCACCGCCTCGACCTGGACTACCGGGACGCCGACACACCCCTGTCGGATACCGGGTTCACGCAGGCGTCGGCGGTCGGCGCGTGGCTCGCCGACCTGCCGGAGGAGCACCGACCCACGGTGTGGTTGACCTCCCCGTACCGACGCGCGGCGGACACCGCCGCCGCCGCGCTGGAGGCCGCCCGCCTGGACGCCACTCTCCTCACCGACGAGCGGCTGCGCGAGCGTGACCTCGGGATCCTGGACGGATTCACCGGACACGGTATCCGTGACCGCTTCCCGGAGGAGGCGGAGCGGCGCGACCGGATCGGGAAGTTCTACTACCGGCCCCCGGGCGGTGAGAGCTGGACGGACGTGGTCCTCCGCGTGCGTTACCTGCTCACCGACCTGCGCCAGCAGTACGCCGGTGAACGGTTGTGCGTCTTCAGCCACCAGGCGGTGATCATGGGGTTCCGGGTGGCGCTGGAGCAGATGGCCGAGCAGGACATCCTCCACGTGGACCGGGCGGACCCCCTACCCAACTGCTCGGTCACCACGTACCGGCACGGCGGCGCGGCGCTGGAACTCGAGCGGTACGCCGACACCACGGCCGTGGAGCGGGCCGCGGCACCGACGACCCGCGAGGGATCCGCGGCGGACGAGGACGGCCGGTGAACGGCGGTCCGTCGGAGAAGGAGATCGTCCTGACCTCCCACCGTCTGCGGGGCTGGGCTCTTCCCGCGCCGGGCGGCGGCAAGGAGAGCCGGGGCCGGGTGCTCGTGGTGGGAGGCGGTCGCACG
>NZ_JAALEE010000253.1:0-3885 GCF_014145265.1 Dietzia sp. CW19
TCGTGACCACCCGCGACCAGTTCGACACTTCACGAGAGGCGGACCATCCGCGATGACAGCTAGCTCAGGACTCGACACCGCTCTCACCCCGCTGAGCTTCCTGGAGAAGGCCGCTCGTGTGTTCCCCGAGGCGACCGCGGTGGTGGACGGCCCCCGCCGCCAGAGCTACGCGGAGTTCGCCGATCGCGCCACGCGGCTGGCCTCACTCCTGCGGATGCGCGGGGTCGCCCGGGGCGACCGCGTCGGGGTGCTCGCGCCCAACTCCGCCGAGGCGCTGCTCGCACAGTTCGCGGTCCCGCTCGCCGGCGGGGCGGTGGTGGCCCTCAACACCCGCCTCGCGGCCCCGGAGGTCGCGTACATCACCGAGCACGCCGGGATCTCGGTGCTCATCGCCGACGCCGGTCTCCTGGCCGGGCTGGGGGACGAGGTCCCGGAGTCGATCAGTCTGATCCTGGTGACCCCCGACGCCGACGGCACCCAGCCGGACCCGGCCCGCTTCGGTCCCCGCGCCGAGGCGCTGGAGGAGGGTCTGGCACTGGCCTCCCCGCAGCCGGTGTCCTGGGCGGTGGAGGACGAGGACGCCGTGATCGCCGTCAACTACACCTCGGGCACGACGGGGCGCCCGAAGGGCGTCATGTACACCCACCGCGGTGCCTACCTCAACGCCCTCGGGGAGATCATCACCCAGGGACTGGACGCGGACTCGCGCTACCTGTGGACGCTCCCGATGTTCCACTGCAACGGGTGGTGCACGACGTGGGCCCTGACCGGCGCGATGGGCACCCACGTGTGTCTGCGCGCCGTCCGGGGCGATGAGATCTGGAGACTGTTCGACGACGAGGGGATCAACCGCCTCGCCGGCGCCCCGGCGGTGTTGAGCACGATCGCCGACGACCCGGCGGCCCGGCCGGTGACGGGGATCCGCATGGTCACCGCCGGCGCCCCGCCCTCGCCCACGATCCTGCGACGCTTCGAGGACCTGGGCATCGACGTGACGCAGGTGTACGGGCTCACCGAGACCTACGGGCCGTTCACGGTGTGTACGCCCCAGCCCGACTGGGCGGACCTGGACCCGGACGAGCGTGCGGGTCTCAAGTCCCGTCAGGGCGTGGCCATGATCCACGCCGACACGGTCCGGGTGGTCGAGCGGACCAGCCCCGGCGAGAAGCACCTCGTCGACGTCCCGGCCGACGGCGTGACGATGGGCGAGGTCGTCATGACGGGCAACGGCGTGATGAAGGGGTACTTCGCCGACCCCGAGGCCACGGCGACCGCGTTCGCCGGGGGTTGGTTCCACTCGGGCGACCTCGGCGTGATGCACCCGGACGGGTACGTGCAGCTGCTCGACCGCGCCAAGGACGTGGTGGTCTCCGGCGGCGAGAACATCTCCACGATCGAGGTCGAACAGGCGATCGCGGCGCACCCCGACGTGGTGGACTGCGCCGTGGTCTCGATGCCCGACGAGAAGTGGGGTGAGCGTCCGAAGGCGTACGTCGTGGTGAAACCCGGTTCCGACCTCGACGAGGACGGTGTGATCGATCATTGCCGGACCAGGATCGCCCGGTACAAGGTGCCCGGTGCGGTGGAGCTCACCGAGGCCCTGCCGCGCACCTCGACCGGCAAGGTCCGCAAGAACGAACTCCGTGACGCCGCGTGGTCGGGGTGGGACAAGCGCATCAACTGACGGCCCCGCTCCTGCAGGGTGGGCCCGGGTGACGTTATTGTTGTCCCCAGGACCACAATCCGGTGCGCCCGGCCAGTTCGGATCGCACCCAGCCCCGACTCGCAGGAGGTCGACGCAGGCCCATGACGAACATCGTCGTACTGATCAAGCAGGTTCCGGACACCTACTCGGAGCGCAAGCTCTCCGATGGGGACTTCACCCTGGACCGCGAGGCCGCGGACGCGGTCCTCGATGAGATCAATGAGAAGGCCGTTGAGCAGGCTCTCCAGATCAAGGAGGCCGAGGGGGGCGAGGTGACCGTCCTGACCGCCGGTCCCGACCGCGCCACCGAGGCGATCCGCAAGGCCCTGTCGATGGGCGCCGACAAGGCCGTCCACCTCAACGACGAGGCGCTCCACGGCTCGGACGTCGTCCAGACCGCGTGGGCCATCGCCAACGTGCTGGGCACGATCGAGGGCACCGAGCTGGTCATCTGTGGCAACGAGGCCACCGACGGCCGCATGGGCAGCGTCCCGGCCATCATCGCCGAGTACCTGGGCCTGCCGCAGGTCACCCACATGCGCACCCTCGAGGTCTCCGGCGGGACCATCAAGGGTGAGCGGGAGACCGACGAGGGCATCTTCGAGATCGAGGCGTCGCTGCCCTGCGTCGTGTCGGTCGGAGAGAAGATCAACGAGCCGCGGTTCCCCTCCTTCAAGGGCATCATGGCCGCCAAGAAGAAGCCGGTCGAGGTCCTGACGCTGGCCGACACCAACGTCGAGGCCGGCCAGGTGGGCAAGGACAACGCGGCGACCACCGTCACGTCGTCGGTCCCCAAGCCGCCGCGCAGCGCCGGTGAGAAGTTCACCGACGAGGGCGAGGGCGGCAACGAGGTCGCCAAGTACCTCGTCGCGCAGAAGCTCATCTGATCGCGCTCACCCCGACCGACTCCCACCAGTCTTTTTCAAGGAGAATCCACCATGGCTGAAGTCCTCGTCGCGGTCGAGCACGTCGACGGCGAACTCAAGAAGGTCACCCTCGAACTGCTGACCGCCGCACGCGCGCTCGGTGAGCCGTCCGCCGTCGTGTTCGGTGAGACCGGCACCGCCGCAGCGCTCACCGACGCCCTCAAGGAGGCCGGCGCGGAGAAGATCTACGTGGCCGAGGGCGACGCGGTCCAGAACTACCTCGTCACGCCCAAGGTCGACGTCCTCGCCGGGCTCGCCGAGCAGGGCGCGGCGGCGATCGTCCTGGCCGCCACGTTCGAGGGCAAGGAGGTGGCGGGTCGCCTCGCGGCCCGTACCGGTTCCGGCACCCTGTGTGACGTCGTCGAGATCAAGTCCGACGGGTCCGCGGTCCACTCGATCTTCGGTGGCGCGTTCACCGTCGAGGCGACCGTCGCCGGCGACACGCCCATCTACACCCTGCGCCCGGGCGCCGTCGAGGCGTCGCCGTCCGCCGGGGCCGGTGAGGTCGTCGAGGTCGACGTCCCCGAGCCCGAGAACGCCGCCAGGGTCATCTCCCGCAACCCGATCGTCGGTGGCGACCGTCCCGAGCTCACCGAGGCGACCGTCGTCGTCGCCGGTGGTCGTGGCGTGGGTTCGGCGGAGAAGTTCGAAGAGGTCGTCGAGCCGTTGGCCGACTCGCTCAAGGGTGCGGTCGGTGCCTCGCGCGCCGCCGTCGACTCGGGGTACTACCCGGGTCAGTTCCAGGTGGGTCAGACCGGCAAGACCGTGTCGCCGCAGCTGTACATCGCCCTGGGGATCTCGGGCGCCATCCAGCACCGCGCCGGGATGCAGACGTCCAAGACGATCGTCGCCGTGAACAAGGACGAGGAGGCCCCGATCTTCGAGATCGCGGACTACGGCGTCGTCGGCGATCTGTTCAACGTCGCCCCGCAGCTCACCGAGGCCATCAACGCCCGTAAGTGAGTTCGGCGCGACAGCGCCCGGCAGTACCGACCGGACCCCGGCACCCCTGCGGTGCCGGGGTCCGGCGCGTTCGGGCGTATTCTTGCCGACGTCATGCTCACGATCCGCACCGCGCACTATCTCGACCACGCCGCGACCACCCCGATGCGCCCGTCGGCCCTGGCCGCCTATGCCGAGGCGGCCGCCACCGTCGGTAACGCCTCGTCCCTCCACGGAGCCGGCCGCCGCGCCCGTCGCCGGGTGGAGGAGGCCCGCGAGTCACTCGCCGCGCATCTCGGGTGCAGGCCCTCC
>NZ_JAALEE010000254.1:0-2485 GCF_014145265.1 Dietzia sp. CW19
CGACCAGCCGGGGGGCGGTGGCGTGCCGTACGCCGGGATCCCGGAGGACGACGCGCCCGCCGGAACCGACTCACGCTCGCGATCGGTCCGGTCGCCCGGGTCCCGGCCCGCGTCCTGCCCGGTGCCACCTTGCTCTCGGCTCGCCGGGAGGACGGGCATCGAGAACGGGTCGCTCGTCGGTGGCGGCCACGGCTCGCCGCGTTCCTTCGCCAGCTCACCCGGTGTCTTGATGGGCGGCCGGGTCGACGGGACACGACCGGAGAAGTCGTCGAACTCGGTGATCCTCGGACGCTTGACCACGTCCGCGAACAGCCGTTGGAGATCCTCCTGCCGGAGCGTCTCCTTCTCGAGCAGTTCCCCTGCCACGGAGTCGAGGATCTCCCGGTTCTCCTCGAGGACCTTCCACGCCTCGGTGTGCGCGGCGTCGATGATCCGGCGGACCTCGTCGTCGATTGCCTTGGCCACCTCCGGGGAGTACTCGGAGCCCCCGGCGCCGCCGCGTCCGAGGAACGGGTCCCCGCCCTCGCCGCCGTACCTGACCGCCCCGAGCCTGGAACTCATGCCGTACTCGGCGACCATCGTGCGGGCGATCCTGGTGGCCTGCTCGATGTCCGAGCTGGCGCCGGAGGTCGGCTCGCCGAAGACGTACTCCTCGGCTGCGCGGCCGCCCATGGCCATGACGATCCGCGCGATCATGTCCGCGCGGGTCATGAGGGACTTGTCGTCCTCCGGGACGACCAGTGCGTGCCCCCCGGTGCGGCCGCGAGCGAGGATCGTGACCTTGTGGACCGGCTCCAGGTCCTCCATCGCCCACGCCGCGAGCGCGTGACCGGACTCGTGGTAGGCGGTGACCTTCTTCTCGTGCTCGCTGATCACGCGGTGCTTGCGGCGTGGTCCGCCCACGACCCGGTCGGTGGCCTCCTCGAGGATGTCGATCGAGATCTCGTCCCGGCCCATCCGGGCGGCCAGCAGCGCGCCCTCGTTGAGCACGTTGGCCAGGTCCGCGCCGGACATGCCGATCGTGCGCCGGGCCAGCGACCGCATGTCCACGTCGGCGGCCAGGGGCTTGCCCACCGAGTGGACGGCGAGGATGGACTCGCGACCGCGCAGGTCCGGGTTGGTCACCGGCACCTGGCGGTCGAACCGACCGGGCCGCAGCAGGGCCGGATCGAGCACGTCGGGACGGTTGGTCGCCGCGATCATGATGACCGTCTCACGGTCGCTGAACCCGTCCATCTCCACGAGGAGCTGGTTGAGGGTCTGCTCGCGTTCGTCGTGGCCGCCACCCGTCCCGGAGCCGCGGTGCCGACCGACGGCGTCGATCTCGTCGACGAACACGATGCAGGGCGCGTTCTGCTTGGCCTTCTCGAACAGGTCGCGGACACGCGAGGCGCCCACGCCCACGAACATCTCCACGAAGTCCGAGCCCGAGATCGAGAAGAACGGCACCCCTGCCTCGCCGGCCACCGCCCGCGCCAGCAGGGTCTTGCCCGTTCCGGGTGGCCCGTAGAGGAGGACGCCGCGGGGGATCTTGGCGCCCAGGCGCTCGTACCGCGCCGGGTTCTGGAGGAAGTCCTTGATCTCGTTGAGCTCCTCCACGGCCTCGTCCTCACCGGCGACGTCGGCGAACGTGGTCTGCGGCATGTCCTTGGTGAACTCGACGGCCCGCGACTTGCCGACGCCGAACAGGCCGCCCTTGCCGCCCTGCATGCGCGTCATGAAGTAGAACAGGAGCCCGAAGAGGATGAGCATGGGCAGCAGGAACGACAGCATCTGGGTGAGGAAGCCCTGCTGGGTGACGGTGGTGTCGTACTTCTCCGGCTCCGCGGCGGCGATCCGGTCGAAGATCTGGGCCGCCGCCCGCTCCGGGTACTTGGCGAGCAGCTGGTCGGTCTCGTCCGCACCCTCCTCAGGGGTGATCGCCGACTCGAGCGTGAGCCGCAGCTGCTGCTCGCGGTCCTCGATCGTCGCCTCCCTGACGTTCCCGGCGTCGATCTGCGCGAGGGCCACCGAGGTGTCGACCTCCGTGTACCCCCGCTCGTCGTTCGCGAAGAACGAGAAACCGACGATCGCCAGGATGATGACGCCCGCGATCGCCACGTTGCGGAAAACGGTGTTGCTCTTACGTTCCATTCGGTCCTCGAGTGCGAAGGACGGACCCGCCGGTCGGCGGACCTCGTGATACGACCGACCTCGTCGCCTATCGCCCCAGGCTACCTGCGGGGCACGACAGCCGACCGTGCTGATCGCCGTGGGCGGACAGGCGATCGTGTCGTACGCGCCCCGTACCATCGGGCTCGTGATCACCCCCACCCCGCCCGCGTCCCGGACCGCAGAGGCGGTGCGGTCCGGCGCCGACACCGCGACGGGGGCGCTCGACGCCGCCCTGGACCGGATCGCGCACCTGGATCCGGCACTCCGTGCCTTCACCACTCTCCTCGGGACTGACGGCCGTGCGGCCGCGGCGGCGGTGGACGCCCGGGAC
>NZ_JAALEE010000255.1:0-9191 GCF_014145265.1 Dietzia sp. CW19
GCCGCCGGCGCCGCGGTGTCCGCCGCCTCGGCCGGGTCCGTCATGGACTTCGCGGGCACCCACTCCGCCGAGGCCGGCGATATCGCACTCCTCGCCAACGGTGAAGCGGCGCCGGCGACCGGTGCGCCCGACGCGCCGTCGTCCACCACCCCCGCCACTCCCTCTCTTCCCGAGCCCGTGGTGGTGTCGGTCCTCGACACCGAGTCCGAGAACCCGCAGTCGGCCATGCTCTACGCCGGCACCGAGATCAACACCCAGCGGGAGATCGCCGAGGAGCAGGCCCGGCGCCCGAAGGTCGCCCTCCCCGCAGTGGGCACCTTCACCTCGGGTTTCGGCATGCGCTGGGGTGCGATGCACGCCGGCATCGACATCGCCAACGCCATCGGCACCCCGATCCTCGCGGCCACCGATGGTGTCGTGATCGACTCGGGCCCCGCCCAGGGCTACGGGAACTGGATCCGCATCATGTCCGACGACGGCACGATGACCCTCTACGGCCACATGGAATCCCTCGACGTCCGCGTGGGCGAGCGCGTCTACGCCGGCCAGAAGATCGCAGGCATGGGCAACATGGGCTTCTCGACGGGATCCCACCTGCACTTCGAGGTCCTGCTCAACGGCGGCACCCAGCACGTCGACCCCGTCATCTGGCTGGCCCAGCAGGGCATCCACCTCGCGGGCGCCGGGAGCAGCGAGAGCTCGGGCTTCAGCCCCTTCGGGAGCTGACCTCCCACCTGGGCAGTCGTCCACGGTCGAGTCGGCTGATCGCGACGACTGAGCGCGACGCCTGAGCGCGCGTTCCCGAGCTCGGCCCGGCCCGGTCCCGGACCGACTCCCGGTATCGGGGCGCCCGTACGGACGTCCTCTCCCTAGAGCTTCTGCATCGGGACTCCCCCGATGAGCATCAGGCGCACCTTTCCCGACGCACCGAAGTCGATCGTCGCCGTGGCCCGGGGCCCGCTGCCGTCGCAGCTCAGAACCTTCCCGAGACCGTACTTGTCGTGCGTCACCCGATCTCCGGGCGCCAACTCCAGGGCGGGCGCGGAGGACTTGGCCCGGGGAATCCCGGACGACCGGCCGCCGCCGGAGCCGAATCCACCACCGGAGCCGAACCCACCACCGGAGCCGCCACCGAACCGGCGCCGCGGCGCGTACGAGTCGTCGTCACCGAACCGGCCACCGCCGGCCGGTTCCTCACGCTGCCACTCGATCGCCTCCGACGGGATCTCCTCGAGGAACCGCGACCCGGGGTTGGTCATGGGCTGGCCCCAGGACGAGCGCATCATGGCGCGGGTCAGATAGAGGCGTCGACGCGCACGGGTGATACCCACGTACGCCAGCCGCCGCTCCTCGGACAGCTCCGCCGGGTCCCCGAGCGCGCGCATGTGCGGGAACAGCCCGTCCTCCATGCCGACGAGGAACACCACCGGGAACTCGAGCCCCTTGGCGGTGTGGAGGGTCATGAGGGTGACCTGCCCCTGGTCCTCGGCCGGGATCTGGTCGGCGTCCGCCACGAGGGAGACCCGCTCGAGGAAGGCCGCGAGCGAACCG
The DNA here is from genome assembly GCF_014145265.1 of Dietzia sp. CW19. Classification (NCBI taxonomy): domain Bacteria; kingdom Bacillati; phylum Actinomycetota; class Actinomycetes; order Mycobacteriales; family Dietziaceae; genus Dietzia; species Dietzia sp. CW19. Next base: position 1,552 of record NZ_JAALEE010000255.1, read on the forward strand.
GGCTCGGCGATGCCCTCGTCCAGTTCGGCGTAGTCCGGTGCGGCGTCGTCCGGTGCGCCGTCGTCCAGTGCGGCGTCGGACTGGTCGGCCACCGCTCCCGCGGCGTCCCCGGCGTCCTCGTCCCCGAAGCCCTGCTCGCGCGCCGACCGCTGCAGCGCGGCCTCGGAGGAGAACTCCCGCCCCACGCCCACCAACTCGTTGAGGTTGTCCAGGCGGGCCGCGTCCTGCGGATCGTTGGAGGCCTCCAACTCGGCCCGGTATCCGGTCCGGTCGAGCACGGCCTCCACCAGGGCGCCGACGTCGGGGGCCGAGTCCTCGCCACCGGCGTGGTCGGAGCCGCTCAAGCGCCCGCGGAGCTCGTCGAGGAGAGAGACGAAACCCGCGATCGCCTTGACCGATCGGGTGGGCAGCAACGCAACCCTGCCCTCCGCGGCGTCCCGCAGGGCCTCACCGAAGCCGATGGCCCGCTGCTCGGCATGGACCGCCACACACGCCTCCGCACGGTCCCCGATTCCCCGCCGAGGGGTGTTGAGGATGCGGCGCAGCGCCACCGTGTCGTCAGGATTGGAGAGCACCTTGAGGTACGCAACGATGTCGCGCACCTCCTTGCGCTCGTAGAACCGTGTGCCCCCGACGACCTTGTAGGGCAGACCCAGCCGGACGAACACGTCCTCGATCACCCGGGAGGAGTTGTTGGTCCGGTAGAACACGGCCACGTCGGAGTACCCGGCGTCCCCGGAGTCCACCAGGCGGTCTATCTCCCCGGCGATGAACCGCGCCTCGTCGTGCTCGTTGTCCGCCACGTACCCGACGAGCAGCTCGCCGGTTCCCTCGTCGGTCCAGAGGTTCTTCTCCCTCCGGCCCGGGTTGCGGGAGATCACGGCGTTGGCGGCGGAGAGGATCGTCTGCGTCGAGCGGTAGTTCTGCTCGAGCAGGATCGACCGGGCGTCCGGATAGTCGTGCTCGAAGTCCTCGATGTTGCGGATCGTCGCGCCCCGGAACGCGTAGATGGACTGGTCCGCGTCGCCCACCACGCAGAGCTCCGCCGGTGCCACCCCGGCCGCGGCGTCGTCCCCGGACCCGGCCGCACCGCCGACGAGCGTCCGGACCAGGATGTACTGGGCGTGGTTGGTGTCCTGGTACTCGTCCACCATGACGTGCCGGAACCGGCGCCGGTAGTACGCCGCAACCTCCGGGTGCGACCGCAGCAACCCGACGGTCTCCCCGATCAGGTCGTCGAAGTCGAAGGCGTTGGCCGCCTGCAGCCGCGCCTGGTACTCGGTGAACACCGCCGCCACCGTCTGCGCGGTCCGGTCCGAGTCCTCCAACGCACGGTCCATGGCCTCCGACGGCTCGCGGAGCTCGTTCTTGTGGTTCGAGATGGCCGAGGCGAGCATCCGCGGCGTGAACTTCTTGACCTCGAGGTGCTGCTCCTTGGCGATCATGCCGAGCAGGCGACGGGAATCGTCCGAGTCGTAGATCGTGAAATTGGAGTTGCGCGTGCCCAGCAGCGCGGACTGGGCCCGCAGGATCCGCACACAGATCGAGTGGAACGTGGCCACCCACATCCGTTCGGCATGGGGCCCCACCAGGGCGGACACCCGCTCCCGCATCTCGGCGGCGGCCTTGTTGGTGAACGTGATGGCGAGGATCTGCCCGGGGTGTGCGCCCCCCTCGGCCAGCAGGTACGCGATCCGCCTGGTCAGCACGCTGGTCTTCCCGGAACCCGCGCCGGCCACGATCAACAGCGGACCGCCGCGGTGCGTGACCGCGGCGGCCTGCTGTGGGTTGAGTCCGTCCAGGAGCGGTGAGTGCGGCGAGGTGGGACTGACGGCGGAACGGGCTGGGGCGGGAGCGGAGTGGGTCATCGTGGCGTCCAATCTACCCACCCGGTCCGACACCCTGTTCTCAGCGCGGACGGTCCCCCATGAACTCGTCGACCTGCGCGGCGGTCGCCGTCAGAGTCGGATCGTTGTCCAGGTAGTACCGCGTCTCCCGCACAATGAGGCCGGAGAGGACCAGGAGGCCGATGAGGTTCGGGATGGCCATCAGTCCGTTCATCACGTCCGCGAAATTCCACACCACCTCGAGTTCGGTGACCGCACCCACGAACACCACACAGGTGAAGACCATCCGGTAGGGGATGACTCCCCCGGCGCCCACGAGCCGCTCGACACACCGCTCGCCGTAGTACGACCAGCCGAGGATCGTCGAGAACGCGAAGAACGCGATCGCCACCGCCACCAGCTTGTCGCCGTACGGCATGGCCTCGGCGAACGCGTCGGCGGTCATGGTCCCGGCCGTGTCGCTGCCCTGCTCCCACACGCCGGAGGTGACGATCACCAGACCGGTGAAGGTGACGACGATGATGGTGTCGATGAACGTCTGGGTCATCGACACCAGGCCCTGGCGGGTCGGGTGGGTGGTCTTGGCCGCCGCGGCCGCGATGGCCGCCGAGCCCATCCCGGACTCGTTGGAGAAGATGCCCCGCGCGACACCCATCTGGATGGCGTACATGATCGCCGCGCCCGCGAAGCCGCCGACCGCGGACGTCCCGGAGAAGGCCTGCGTGAAGATCTGCCCGAAGGCGCCGGGGATCGCGTCGGCGTTGAGCACCAGGACGACCATCCCGCCGAGCAGGTACAGCACGATCATCAGAGGCACGAACCCGGCCGTGACCCGGCCGATGGCCTTGATGCCACCGAGCAGGACCGCACCGGTGAGGACGAACAGGATGACGCCTGAGGCGACCACCGGGACGCCGAAGGAGTTGTCGAGCTGGGCCGCCACCGCGTTGCCCTGCGTCATGTTGCCGATGCCGAAGCTGGCCAGGACGGCGAACACCGCGAACACGATCGACAGGACCAGCCCCACCCGGCCGCCGGTCTTCCCGAACAGCTCGGCGAACCCCCGGTGGAGGTAGTACTGCGGACCACCGGACTGCTCGCCGCGGGCGTCGGTGACGCGGTACCGCACACCCAGGAAGGCCTCCGAGTACTTGGAGGCCATCCCCACGAGGGCGGTGACCCACATCCAGAAGAGCGCGCCCGGCCCTCCCAGTGAGATCGCCGTCGCCACGCCGACGATGTTGCCCACGCCGACGGTCGCGGCGAGCGCGGTGGTCAACGCCTGGTACTGGGTGATGTCACCCGCCCCGCCGTCGTCCCTCCGCCGCACCAGCCCGAGATGGAGCGCGGGCCCCAGCTTGCGGAACTGCAGTGCCCTCAGACGGATCGTGAGGAATAGGCCCGTGCCGAGGAGCAGCGGGATGAGGACGAAGGGTCCCCAGATCACGGAACCGATGTCCGCGAGAGTCGAGTTCAAGTTCTCCACGGGCGGAAACACTAGACGGTCCCGCGGCCTCCGCGGAAGCAAGTGGGATAATCGCGGCATGAACACCGACCCCGCCGGCACGGACGATCCGCTGTCCGAGGCCCAGATCCAGGAACTCCGACTGGAGATCGACCGGTTGGACGCCGAGATCCTGGACGCGATAGTCCGTCGCAGCGAGATCTCCAAGCGCATCGGTCGCACGCGGATGCAGTCCGGCGGCACCAAGCTCGTCCACACCCGCGAGCTCAAGGTCTACGAGCGCTTCTCCTCACTCGGGCAGGAGGGGCAGACCCTCGCGGGGATGCTCCTACGTCTCGGTCGCGGGCGACTGGGCTGAGTCCCGGCCGACCCGACCGGCCGTGGAGGCGAACCCCAACCACGTGTGGTGGTTGTTCGCCCAGCACCAGCCCACCTTCGGCGCGCCCTTGTTCTCCCGGCCGTCGCGGCCGGTCCCCCCGCTGATCCACAGCGCCGGCGTCCGGGCATCCAGCGCTCCGTCCGCCTTGCGCTTCCGCGATCCGATGCACATGAAGCACCTGCCGGGCTCGAGCATCTCCGGCTGCTGGAGCAGCCAGCTCACCCCCTCGGAGATGGTCAGCGGAGTGCGCCCCCGACGGGCCAACTCGGCGTGCGCGTCCGTCGGGGTCCAGCCCAGCATGTCGTCGTCGCGTGTCACGTCCCTGACCAGATAGAGCGGGGCGTCCGGAACCCGGACGTCGTCGGTGGGTGTGAACTCGGCCAGGTCGGACATGTCGACGACGACGAAGCCCGCCCTCCCACCACGGCGCAGCAGGGTCGCCAGTCGGGCGGTGGACACGAACGACGGGTGGACGGCCAGCACCGGCCGACCGGGCCCCGGGGCGGCGGCACGAGCTGCGCCGTCAAGAACTGCGTCTTCGAGAGCTGCGTCTTCAAGAGCTGCGGCGTGCTCCCGCAGCCGCCCGGCGGTGATCCCGCCGAGCTCGGGCACGCCCAGTTCGACGAGCCGATCGGCCTGGGCTGACACGGAGGGGTGGTCCGGAGGAGTCATGGGGGTCACGTGTCTGGAACGGGCGGCGGGGCCCCCGTATTCCCGACTAACCTCGCTGTCAGACGGCGGGCGATCCCCGGGCGGCAACACTGGGCAGGAGCGGCAATGACGGACATCAGCACGACACCACAGTGGTCGGCGATCGAGGATCTCGTACCGGCGATCGGCGAGGTGACCCTCCGTGAGCTGTTCGCCGCCGATCCGGAGCGGGGTCGCCGCATGGCGGTCACCGCGGGCGATCTGCACGTCGACCTGTCCAAGCACCTGGTCACCGACGAGGTCCTGAGCGCTCTGACCGAGCTGGCCCACGCCGCACGGCTGCCGGCCCAGCGGGCCGCGATGTTCCGGGGCGACCGCATCAACACCACCGAGGACCGATCGGTCCTCCACACCGCGCTCCGTCTCCCGGCCGAGGCCGACCTCGTCGTCGACGGGCGTGACGTCGTGGCCGACGTCCACGGGGTCCTCACCCGGATGGCCGACTTCGCCGACCGCGTCCGGTCCGGCGGATGGACCGGGCACACGGGCGCGCGGATCGACACCGTGGTCAACATCGGCATCGGCGGCTCCGACCTCGGGCCCGTGATGGTCGATAAGGCCCTGCACCACCTGCAGACCGCGGGGATCAGCGCACGCTACGTCTCCAACGTGGACCCCGCCGACCTCTCGGCCGTGCTCGCCGAGGTCGACCCCGCGACCACGCTGGTGGTGGTCGCCTCCAAGACCTTCACCACGCAGGAGACCATGGCCAACGCCCACGCGGCGCGTCGGCACTTCGTCGAGGCCCTCGGATCGGAGGAGGCGATCGCCTCCCACTTCGTGGCGGTGTCGACGGCCACCGAGGAGGTGGCCGACTTCGGGATCGCCGCGGACAACATGTTCGAGTTCTGGGACTGGGTCGGGGGCCGGTACTCGGTGTCGTCGGCGATCGGCCTCTCGGTGATGATCACGGTGGGCCCGCCCGCGTTCGTCGAGCTGCTCGAGGGCTTCCACGCCATGGATCTGCACTTCGCGACCGAGGCCCCCGAGCACAACGCGCCGGTCCTCATGGCCCTGCTCGGCATCTGGTACACCTGCTTCCTCGGGGCCCAGTCCAAGGCCGTGATCCCCTACGCCCAGGGCCTCCTGCGGTTCCCCGCCTACCTCCAGCAACTGACCATGGAGTCCCTCGGCAAATCAGTGCGACTCGACGGCTCCGACGTCTCCTACCCCACCGGCGAGGTCTACTGGGGCGAGCCCGGCACCAACGGCCAGCACGCCTTCTTCCAGCTCCTGCACCAGGGCACCCAGCTCGTCCCGGTGGACTTCATCGGGGTCGCCCGTCCGGTCTCGGACCTGCCCACCGCCAACGGCGCCGGATCGATGCACGACATGCTCGTGGCCAACCTGTTCGCCCAGTCCCGTGTGCTGGCGTTCGGCAAGACGGAGGACGAGGTGCTCGCCGAGGGCGTGGACCCCGCGATCGCGCCGCACAAGGTGATGCCCGGCAACCGGCCGTCCACCACGATCCTCGCGCCGTCGCTCTCGCCCGGGGTGCTCGGGCAGCTCATCGCCCTCTACGAACACGTGGTGTTCGTCCAGGCCGCCGTGCTGGGCATCAATGCGTTCGATCAGTGGGGGGTCGAGCTGGGCAAGGCCCAGGCCGGCGAGCTCCTGACCGCCCTGACCGCGGAGAAGCACCCCGGGGAGGGCTTCGACTCCTCGACGGATGCTCTCGTCGAGATCTACCGCGAGGCACGCGGGCGCCGCTGAGACGGAATAGCTCGGCCCGGGAGTGTCGTAGCCGGGTGCGAGCATGGTCGTATGAGCACTGTCTACTGCACCGCCACGAGTCTGGACGGGTACATCGCCGACGACGAGGAGAGCCTGTCCTGGCTCTTCGCGACCTCCGGGGAGGCCGAACCCGCGGGGTACACACCGACCGAGTTGGACCCCGCCCTCCCCGACCTCCACTTCGACCGCTTCTACTCCGGCGTCGGGTCGATCGTCTGCGGCGTCAACACCTTCGAATGGGTGCGCCGCGACCTGACGAAGGACGGCCAGCCGTTCGCCTGGCCGTACACCGTGCCGAGCTGGGTCGTCACCCACCGCGATCTCGATCCCGTCGACGGCGTCGAGTTCTTCGCCGGTGACGTCGGCGACCTGCACCCTCTCCTGGTCGACGCCGCCGACGGCGGGGACGTGTGGATCGTCGGGGGTGGTGACCTCGCAGGTCAGTTCGCCGACCGGGGACTGCTGGACCGGGTCTGGATCCACCAGTGTCCGGTCGTCCTCGGTTCCGGGCGCCCCCTGTTGCCCCGCCGACTCCGACTCCACCGCCAGAAGCTCGAGACGCACGGCCAGTTCACCGCGATGCTCTTCGACGTGGTGGGCCCGGAGCCCCGGATCACGCCCTGACCGGTGAGTAGCCCGGCGATTTCCTCCGCTGCAGTCCCGGACGGAAAGCCCGCGGCAGACCCTTGCACGTTCGAACCTGTGTGCGTAGACTAGAACGTATATTCGATACGGTGACGGTGGCGGAAGGCTTCGGAGGTGTGGCATGGACGTCGGCAACGGCCCCTCCTCCGACAGTTCCTCCGCTGTTGATCCGTTGACCGGGCTGACCGCCTCGGCTCGTGCCGGATGGGCGGCCGAGAATCGCGCCTCCGCCCAGCGGCTGTCGGCCTGCTACGACCTCCTGCTGGAATGCCAGCGCCGCGACGACTCAGGCACCGGCCCTGATTCCCCGCCCGGCCACGCGGTGGTGGACCCGTTCGTGGTGGCAACCGGATACGTGGTGGCGGCGATGGCCGTCTCCGCCCTGAGAGCCGAATCGATGATCTCGTTCGCCGCGGACCTGCACCAGCGCTACCCCGCCGTTCTCGCCGCCCTGGCAGCGGGACGCCTCGACCAGCGCGCCGCCGAACTGCTGGCCCGCCAGATGGCGACCGTCGACCCCGAGGTGCTTCCGCAGGTGCAACAGGACGTCGTCGACGACTACCTGGCCGCGACGGAGGCCGGCGAACGCCTCGGTCGGCACGCGGTACGCGATGCGGTGGACGCGATCATCACCCGCTACGACGCCGAGGGAATCCGTCGGCGCAAGGAGGACGCCAGCCGTGCGCGCGGTGTGCGCATCAGCAAGGGCACTGACGGCATGTCCACCGTGTCGGCCATTCTGGCCACCGAGGAGGCCGCCGTCCTTGCCGAGGCGATCGATCAACGCGCTGCCGAACACGCCGCCGCCCAGGCCGAGGCTGCCGCGGCGAGCGCAGCCGCGGCCGAGGCCACCGGCGAG
>NZ_JAALEE010000023.1:0-19128 GCF_014145265.1 Dietzia sp. CW19
CCGGACACCGGGTCGGCGAGGGCCTGCACGATCCCGAGAGCCTCGGGGTCGGCGCGCAGCACCGGGTCGGCCAGGCCCTCCTGCACCCCGCGGGCGAGGCTGCCGTCTGCGCCCGCCAGCTCCAGCTCGCTGGTGATGGAGCCGCCGACCCGGCTGAAGAGGATCGAGAGGAACACGGCCACCCCGGCGGTGCCGCCGAGCTGGCGGAAGAAGGTGGCGGACGCGGTGGCCACGCCGATCTCGCGCGGACTCACGGCGTTCTGCACGATCAGTGTCAGCGGCTGCATGCAGTTGCCCAGGCCGATTCCCAGCACCAGCATGTAGGCCATGACCAGGGTCAGCGAAGTGTCGGCGTCGATGGTCCACAGCAGGAACAGGCCGACGGCCGAGATGGCGGTGCCGAGGATCGGGAACTCGCGGACCCGGCCGGTCCTGGAGATGAGCTGGCCCGACACGATCGAGGCGCCCATCATGCCCGCCACCAGCGGCAGCATCATGAGGCCGGATTCCATGGGATCGGCTCCGTGCACGATCTGCATGTACAGAGGCAGGGTCATCATCCCGCCGAACATGGCCATTCCCACGATCACCCCGCCGGCGGTGACGATCGCGAAGGTGCGGTCGCGGAACAGACGCAGTGGGATGAGAGCCTGGTCGCCGGCCCGGGCCTCGACGATGAGGAACAGGCCGATCCCGCCCAGGCCCACGACGTAGCAGGCCAGTGCGGCCGGTGAGCCCCAGCCCCAGGTGTTGCCCTGTTCGGCCACCAGCAGGAGCGGCACCAGCCCGACGACGATCGCGGCCGCGCCCGCCCAGTCCACCCGGTGGTCCACGCGGACGTTCTTGACGTTGAGGGTGATCATCACCAGGGTCAGAGCGATGGCGCCGATGGGGACGTTCATGAGGAAGATCCAGCGCCAGCCGTCGATGCCGAAGATCGTCTCCACGCCGGCGAAGAAGCCGCCGACGACCGGGCCGATGACCGACGACGAGGCGAACACCGCGAGCATGTAGCCCTGGTACTTGGCACGGTCGCGCGGCGGGATGATGTCGCCGATGATCGCCAGGGAGAGCGACATCAGGGCGCCGGCGCCCAGTCCCTGGATCCCGCGGTACAGCGCGAGCGTGTACATCGAGTCGGCGAGCGTGCACAGCAGGGAGCCGAACACGAAGATCACGATGCCGATGACGAAGAACGGTTTGCGCCCGTAGATGTCCGAGAGCTTGCCGTACAGCGGCGTCGAGATGGTCGAGGTCATGAGGTACGCGGTGGTCACCCACGCCTGCGCGTCCAGGCCCTGCAGATCGTCGGCGATGGTCCGGATGGCGGTCGACACGATGGTCTGGTCCAGGCTCGCGAGGAACATCGCCGACATGAGGCCGGCGAGCATCACCAGGATCTGACGATGAGAGAACTCGCCGTCCTCACCGGCCTGGGTCGTGACGGGCGAGCGGTCGGTCATCAGTTCTCCTTGGCGGACGTGAGGGCGTCGAGTTCGGTGCGCAGTGACTCCGCGAGGCGTGCCAGTCCCTCGTCGAGTGAGGCCGCCTGTTCGGGGGTCCAGTCGGCCAGGACGTCGGCCATCCACTGGCCCCGTCCGGCGAACACGCGGGTGACGAGGTCGCTTCCCTCGGACGTGAGGGTGACGACGCTCGCGCGCCCGTCATCCGGGTCGGGGACCTTGGCGACCAGACCGAGGGTCTCGAGGTGGCGGACCTGACGGCTCACCACCGAGATATCGGTGTGGAGACGGTCTGCCAGGTTCGTGACTCGGGCGGGTTCGTCATGGATGGCGAACAGCAAGGGGTGGGCGGACTGCTCCAGGGACTCGTGGAACCGCGGGACCGAGACATTGACCGCGCGTAGCAGTTTGACCACGCGGGACAGGTCCATGACGAGCTTGCCTCCCTGTTCGGCGTCAATCGCCACCCTGACCTCCCCGGTCTCGATTAAATTGCTTGCAGCAAGCAAGTATATGCACGGGCTTCTGGTTCCTGCAATCGACGGGAAAGGAGAGGTCTCGGGTGCGCCCGGAGTGCGGCACGGGCCGAGTTGACTATCGAAGAGGGAAGTCGACGCCGGTCGACAGCAGGGTGACCTCAAGGCCGATCCGGAAGGGGTTCCTCCGGCGGTGAAGCCGCTATCTGCGTGGAGATGTGGTGACTGCGCGGCGTGGAAGTGCCCCCGGTCGGACTCGAACCGACACTGGACGGGTTTTGAATCCGTTGCCTCTGCCAATTGGGCTACGGGGGCGAACGCGGCGAGCCGCTGGTCGGAAAGTCTAACCGACGACCGGTGAGCGGCTGTCCGACGCCCGCCCTAGAGTGGCCGTGTGAGCACCACGAGCCAGACCGCCGAAGCCAGTTCCGCCGCCACCACCGCGTCCACCGACGCCGCCGAGGCACACGGGCCCACCCGTCTGTTGCTCCTCGACGGGCACTCGCTGGCCTTCCGCGCGTTCTACGCGCTTCCCGCGGAGAACTTCTCCACGGCCTCCGGGCAGCACACCAACGCGGTCTACGGATTCCTGTCGATGGTCGCCAACCTGGTCACCACCGAGGAGCCCACCCACCTGGCGGTGGCGTTCGACGTCTCCCGGGCGACCCTGCACCGGACGGCCGAGTACCCGGAGTACAAGTCGACGCGCTCGGCTGCCCCCGAGGAGTTCAAGGGACAGGTCGAGCTGATCCAGGAGGCGCTGGTGGCACTCGGGGTCCGCACCCTGTCCCTGGAGGGCCACGAGGCCGACGACATCATCGCGACCCTGGCCACCCAGGCGGCAGGGGCCGACACACTCATCTGCACGGGGGACCGCGACGCGCTGCAGCTGGTCTCCGACGCGGTGACCGTCCTCTACCCGGTCAAGGGAGTCTCGGAGCTCGCCCGCTTCACCCCCGAGGCGGTGGAGGCCAAATACGGGGTGACCCCCGCTCAGTACCCGGACGTCGCCGCGCTGCGGGGCGACACCTCCGACAACCTCCCCGGTGTGCCCAAGGTTGGCGACAAGACGGCGGCGAAGTGGATCGTCCAGTACGGCAGCCTGTCGGAACTGATCGCGCACGCGGACGAGGTCAAGGGCAAGGTGGGTGAGAGCTTCCGCGAGCACCTCCCGCAGGTGCAGCTCAACCGCCGTATCACCGAACTCACCCGGGACCTCGACCTCGGCGTCCAGATCGATGAACTCACGAGGCGCCTGCCCGAACGGGCGGACGTCAACGCCCTGTTCGACCGGCTGGAGTTCGGTCCCCAGGCCCGCGACCGGTTCCTCTCCGCGTTCCTCCCGGAAGGCGCACCCGAGCCGGTGCCGGAGATCGAGATCGAGCAGGCCGCGGTCCTGCGGGCGGGCGAGGTCTCGGACTGGCTGGCGGCCCACGCGCCGGCCGGGAGTCGGCACGGCCTCGTCGTCGTCGGTCCCTCACGACCGGGCGCGGGGGACGCGCAGTCGGTCACCGTGGCGGCGGCGGGCGGAGCCTCCGGACATATCGACCTCGCACGGATCGGCCCCGCCGACGACCAGGCTCTACAGGCGTGGTTGGCCGACGACGCGGTGTCGAAGGCGGTACACGATGCCAAGGCCGCGACCCACGCCCTGATGGGCCGGGACCTCCGCCTGGGCGGTGTGACGCTGGATGTGGCACTCGCCGCCTATCTCGTCCGTCCCGGTCAGCGCAGCTACGGCCTGGCGGAGTTGTTCCAGCGCCACCTGCAGCGTGAGCTCCCGGAGCCCGAGGCGGCGGAGAAACAACTGTCGCTGCTGGATGAGGTCGACGAGTCCGAGGCCGAGCAGCAGGCGGCCAACTCGGCGGCGACCCGCGCCCGGGCCGTGATCGACCTCGCCGAGCGCCTCGACGTGGAGCTGGAGCAGGTGCACGGTGCGCAGCTGCTCGCGGATATGGAACTGCCGCTCGTGCCGGTGCTCGCGCGGATGGAGTCGATCGGAATCGCGGTCGACTCGTCGGCCCTGGACGACCTCCGCGACGGGTTCGCCGACCGTGGGCGTGACGCGGCAGAGGCGGCCTACGCCGCGATCGGGGGCGAGCAGATCAACCTCGGTTCGCCCAAGCAGCTCCAGGTGGTGCTGTTCGACACCCTGGGCATGCCCAAGACCAAGAAGACCAAGACGGGGTACACCACCGACGCCAAGGCGCTGGAGGAGCTTCGCTCCAAAGAAACCGGGGACACCCCGGGACGGGCCTTCCTCGAGGCACTGCTGCTGCACCGCGAGGCGACCAAGATGCGCACAACCGTCGAGGGGCTGATCAAGTCCATCGGGGACGACGGGCGCATCCACACCACGTTCAACCAGACGGTCGCCGCGACCGGGCGGTTGTCCTCCACCGATCCGAACCTGCAGAACATCCCGGTCCGCACCGAGGACGGCCGACGGATCCGCAAGTCGTTCGTCGTGGGCGAGGGCTACGACTGCCTGCTCACGGCCGACTACAGCCAGATCGAGATGCGCGTGATGGCGCACCTGTCCGGTGACGAAGGACTGATCGAGGCGTTCCGGACCGGCGAGGACCTGCACTCCTTCGTCGGCTCCCGGGCGTTCGGGGTGCCGATCGACCAGGTCACCCCCGAGCTCCGGCGCAGGGTCAAGGCCATGAGCTACGGGCTCGCCTACGGGCTCAGCGCGTTCGGGTTGGCCGCGCAGCTCGGCATCAGCCAGACCGAGGCCCGCGAGCAGATGGACGCGTACTTCTCCCGCTTCGGGGGAGTCCGCGACTACCTGCACGCGGTGGTGGACCAGGCCCGACGTGACGGCTACACCGAGACGCTGTTCGGTCGTCGGCGCTACCTGCCCGAGCTCAACTCGGACAACCGGCTCAAGCGCGAGAACGCCGAGCGTGCGGCCCTCAACGCCCCCATCCAGGGCACCGCCGCGGACATCATCAAGGCGGCGATGCTCAAGGTGGACGCCGACCTCGACGAGCGGGGGCTGCAGAGCCGTCTGTTGCTCCAGGTCCACGACGAACTGGTGCTCGAGGTGGCGAAGGGCGAACTCGAGGAGGTCCGCGAGCTCGTCGTCGACCGGATGTACTCCGCCATCGAACTCAACGTCCCGCTGGACGTCTCCACGGGCACGGGGCCCGACTGGGACTCCGCGGCCCACTGAGTAACCAGTGGGTAACCACTGACGCCAAAAGCGGGCGGTGCGTTTTGTGGTGCTCGACGTATGCCCTAGGTTCATTGCAGATTCGGCTACCCGACGCCTGAAAGGGCACGCACATGACCCTCACCTCACGGCGCGGCCTCCGTGCCGCACTGGCACTGACCGCCACAGCGGCCCTCACGCTCACCGGCTGCACCACCAACACCGAGGGTCCCGAGGACTCGGGAGAGCCGAGGCAGGAGGTCTCGCTCGAGACGGACGACGAGATCGCCGCCCTCGTACCGGCCGAGATCCGCGAGAAGGGCGTGCTGGTGATCGGCACCAACCCGCCGTACGCGCCCAACGAGTTCAAGAACGAGCGGGGCGAGATCGTCGGCTTCGACATTGACGTGATGACCGCCGCCGCCCAGCTCATGGGATTGCGTGCGGAGTTCCGCGAGTCCGACTTCGAGAAGATCATCCCCGCCATCGAGGGCGGCACCATGGACATGGGCGCCTCGTCGTTCACCGTCAACGACGAGCGGCTGCAGACCGTCGACTTCGTCACCTACTTCGAGGCCGGCATCCAGTGGGCATCGGCGGCGGGCACCGACGTCGACCCCGACGACGCGTGCGGCCTGAGCGTGGCGGTCCAGCGCACCACGGTCTCCGACCAGGAGGACGTGCCCGCCCGCAGCGAGGCGTGCGTCGCCGCCGGCAATCCCCCGATCGAGAAGGTCCAGTTCGATTCCCAGGACGAGGCCTCCACCGCCGTGGCGCTCGGCAAGGTCGACGCCATGTCCGCCGACTCGCCCATCTCGGCGTACGCCGTCAAGCAGTCCGAGGGCAAGATGCAGCTGGCCGGGGACGTCTTCGACTCCGCCCCCTACGGTTGGCCCGTGCGCAAGGGGTCCGAACTGGCCGCCGCGCTCGAGGCCGCAGCCGACAAGCTCATCGAGACCGGTGACTTCGAGAAGATCGCCCAGAACTGGGGCCTCGAGGACGGGTTGATCGACGACGCCGAGATCCGGAAGGGCTGAACCGGTCGGTGAGCACCGCGCAGAACCGCGCCTCGGCCCCCCGAGACGCTCCTGACCCCATCGAGGCGGTGCCGCTCCGGCACCCGTGGCGGTGGGTCTCGGCGACTATCGTCCTGGTCCTGGTGTTCCTGTTCATCTGGGGCGCCGCGACCAACCCGGCCTACGGCTGGGGCACCTACGGCCGCTACCTGTTCGACACCCGGTTCGGCATGGCGGTGTTCTACACCATCGCGCTGACGGTGCTGTCGATGATCCTCGCCGTCATCCTGGGGGTCATCCTCTCGGTGATGCGGATGAGCAGCAACCCGGTGCTCAAGGCCGTGGCCTGGGTGTACCTGTGGATCTTCCGCGGAACACCCATCTACGTCCAGCTGCTGTTCTGGGGCCTGATCTTCACGCTGTACCGGCAGGTCCAGTTCGGCATCCCCTTCACCGACTTCCAGATCGTGCGCTTCGACGACACGATGGTGTTGTACTCGGCGTTCTGGCTGGCGGTGGTGGGTCTGGCCATGAACGAGGCCGCCTACATGGCCGAGATCGTGCGGGCGGGTATCTCGTCCGTTCCGGAGGGCCAGGCCGAGGCCTCCACCGCGCTCGGCATGTCGTGGGGACAGACGATGCGCCGGACGATCCTTCCGCAGGCCATGCGGGTGATCATCCCGCCGACCGGCAACGAGTTGATCTCGATGCTCAAGACCACCTCACTCGTCGTGGCCATCCCGTTCTCCGGCGAGCTCTACGGTCAGGCCCGCGACATCTCCGGGGTCAATTTCCAGCCGATCCCGCTGCTGCTGGTCGCGGCCACCTGGTACCTGGTGATCACCAGTGTGCTCATGGTGGGGCAGCACTTCCTCGAGAAGAAGTTCTCCCGCGGCGCCACCCGCCAGCTCACGGCGAAGCAGTTGCGGGCGCTGGCCGAAGCGGACGGCCTCACCCCCTCCGGGCTCGCCGCGGCCAGAGGGACCGACCAGTCGGGAGGAATGCCATGACTCCGATGGTCAGGGCCGAGCAGGTCTGCAAGAGCTTCGGCTCGCTGAGGGTGCTCAAGGGCATCGACATCGAGGTGGCCGCCGGGGAGGTGCTGTGCCTGGTCGGCCCGTCCGGGTCCGGCAAGTCCACCTTCCTCCGGTGCATCAACCACCTCGAGCGTGTCGATGCCGGTCGGTTGTACGTCGACGGCGACCTGGTGGGGTACCGGGAGAAGGGCGACAAGCTCTACGAGATCTCGCCCCGGCACGCGGCCAGGCAACGCCGGGACATCGGGATGGTGTTCCAGCACTTCAACCTGTTCCTGCACCGCACCGCCCTGGAGAACGTCATCGAGGCGCCCATGCTGGTCAAGGGCGAATCGAGGGCCGAGGCCTCTGAGCGGGCCAGGGCCCTGCTGGAGAAGGTCGGGCTCTCGGAGAAGGCGGACGCGTACCCGGCGCAACTGTCCGGTGGTCAGCAGCAGCGGGTGGCGATCGCCCGCGCGCTGGCGATGGAACCCAAGCTCATGCTGTTTGACGAGCCCACCTCCGCGCTGGACCCCGAGCTGGTCGGTGAGGTCCTGGGCGTCATGCGGGACCTCGCGGACGCCGGGATGACCATGATCGTGGTCACCCACGAGATGGGCTTCGCCCGGGAGGTCGCCGACACGATCGCCTTCATGGACGACGGAGTAGTGGTCGAGGCCGGGCGTCCGTCCGAGGTGCTCGTGACGCCCGCCCATCAGCGGACCAGGGACTTCCTGTCGAAGATCCTCTAGCCGGAGCCCCGATCCTGTTGCCGTGAGGCAGGAGGGGGCGCGGGTCAGGGGAGGCTGGCCACGAAGATCGCGGTGCCGGGGAAGATGCTGCCGCGCAGCGGGCTCCACTGCCCCCATTCACGGTCCAGCCATTCCGGCCACTCGGGCTCGATCAGGTCCCGGACCACGAACCCGGCACCGACCAGTTCCCGGATCCGGTCACCAGCCGTGCGGTGGTGCTCGACATAGGTGAGGTCGCCCTCCTCGTCGTACTCGGTGTAGGGCGTGCGGTCGAAATACGGGAACGCGGCCACGAGTCCCTCGGGGCCCGGATCGTCACGGAAGATCCACCGCATCGGGTGGTTGACCGAGAAGACGAACCGTCCGCCGGGACGGAGCACCCGTGCCGCCTCCGCCATGACCCCGGCGGTGTCCGCCACGAAGGGGATCGCCCCGAACGCGGAGAACACGACGTCGAAACTATCGGCGGCGAACGGCAGGCGGCCGGCATCGGCCTGGATCAGCGGCACCCGGGCCGCCGGACCAGTCGACCTGCCCGCCGCCTCGGCGCCCACGCGGAGCATCCCGGCGGAGAGGTCGACGGCGACGGCGCGGGCCCCGCGGCCGGCGATCCACCGTGAGCACGGCGCGGAACCGCAGCCGACCTCCAGGACGTCGCGGCCCGCGACGTCACCGAGGAGAGCCCAGTCGCCCTCGTGGAGCCCCTCGGGGCACCACACGAACTCCCCGTCGGGGGAGTGGGCACCGAGGAAGTCGCCGTGTTCGTCGTGGTACTCGACCGCTTCGGTGTCCCACCACGTACGGGAGGCGCGGACGGACTCGCCGTGGTCGGGGGGGTTTGTGGACGTCACGCTGGCAGAGTACAGTTGACCGTCGCGTGCGTACACGCTCGCGAACATCTGTCCACCTACGATTCCTATCCACTCCGGAGCACCCCACCCTATGACCACCAAAACCACCTCGCCGCAGGTAGCCGTCAACGACATCGGCTCCGCGGAGGACTTCCTCGCCGCCATCGACGCCACGATCAAGTACTTCAACGATGGCGACATCGTCGAGGGCACGATCGTCAAGGTCGACCGCGACGAGGTCCTGCTCGACATCGGATACAAGACCGAGGGTGTCATCCCCTCGCGCGAACTTTCCATCAAGCACGATGTCGACCCCGGTGAGGTCGTCGAGGTGGGCGACGAGGTCGAGGCCCTGGTCCTGACCAAGGAGGACAAGGACGGCCGTCTGATCCTGTCCAAGAAGCGCGCCCAGTACGAGCGCGCCTGGGGCACGATCGAGGAGCTCAAGGAGAAGGACGAGGCCGTCAAGGGCACCGTCATCGAGGTCGTCAAGGGTGGCCTGATCCTCGACATCGGCCTCCGTGGCTTCCTCCCCGCCTCCCTGGTGGAGATGCGCCGCGTCCGCGACCTCCTCCCCTACGTGGGGCAGGAGCTCGAGGCCAAGATCATCGAGCTGGACAAGAACCGCAACAACGTCGTGCTCTCGCGTCGTGCATGGCTCGAGCAGACCCAGTCCGCGGTCCGCTCCGAGTTCCTGCACCAGCTGCAGAAGGGCCAGGTCCGCAAGGGCGTCGTGTCCTCGATCGTCAACTTCGGTGCGTTCGTCGACCTCGGCGGAGTCGACGGTCTCGTCCACGTGTCCGAGCTGTCCTGGAAGCACATCGATCACCCGTCCGAGGTCGTCGAGGTGGGCCAGGAGGTCACCGTCGAGGTCCTCGACGTCGACCTGGACCGCGAGCGCGTCTCGCTGTCGCTCAAGGCCACCCAGGAGGATCCGTGGCGGCACTTCGCCCGGACCCACGCGATCGGTCAGATCGTGCCGGGCAAGGTCACCAAGCTCGTCCCGTTCGGCGCGTTCGTGCGTGTCGACGAGGGCATCGAGGGCCTCGTCCACATCTCCGAGCTGGCCGAGCGCCACGTCGAGGTCCCGGACCAGGTCGTCACGGTCAACGACGACGCCATGGTCAAGGTCATCGACATCGATCTCGACCGTCGCCGTATCTCGCTCTCGCTCAAGCAGGCGGACGAGGACTACACGGAGGAGTTCGACCCGTCGAAGTACGGCATGGCCGACAGCTACGACGAGGCCGGCAACTACATCTTCCCCGAGGGCTTCGATCCCGAGACCAACGAATGGCTCGAGGGCTTCGAGAAGCAGCGTGAGGAGTGGGAGAACCGTTACGCGGAGGCCGAGCGTCGTCACAAGATGCACACCGGTCAGATCGAGAAGGGTCGCGCTGCTGCCGCGGAGGCCGCGGAGGCCGCGCCGACCAACTACTCGTCCGAGTCCGCCCCGTCGTCGTCCCGTCCCGCTGCTGCGGAGACCAGCAGCCCGGCCGAGTCGACCGGTGGTTCGCTGGCGTCCGACGAGCAGCTGGCCGCCCTGCGGGCGAAGCTCGCCGGCGGTGAGTGACCTCGCGGTCTGACGGCGCCACGGGCGCCTGACGGCCCGGACCACGGCCCCGGACGGTCGTCCCACCACGGTGGGTCGCCGACCGGGGCCGTGGTCTATTTGTGCCGGGGGAGATGCCACGGCGGCCGGGGCAGACCCCGGTCACCTAGACTTCGACCCATGCTGATGGTGGGTCTGACCGGTGGAATCGGAGCCGGCAAGTCGACGGTGACGGCAGTGCTCGCGGAGGCCGGTGCGGTCATCGTCGACGCGGACCGGATCGCGAGGGAGATCGTCGAACCGGGCACCCCGGGTCTGGCGATGCTCGTCGCCGAGTTCGGCGACGACATCGTGGGGCCGGACGGCGCTCTCGATCGGGCCGCGCTCGCCGCTCGTGCCTTCGTCGACGCGGAGCGGACCGCCGCACTCAACGCGATCACCCATCCGCTGATCGGGGAGCGCACTGCCGAACTCTTCGGTTCGGCGCCCGAGGACGCGATCGTCGTCCACGACATGCCCCTGTTGGTGGAGGGCGGGATGACTCCCGCCTACCACCTGGTGATCGTGGTGGACACCCCGGCGGAGATCCGACTCCGGCGACTGGTGGAGCAGCGGGGTATGCCGGAGGACGACGCCCGCGCGCGTATGTCCCGTCAGGCGACGGACGAGGCCCGTCGGGCGGAAGCCGATGTCCTGATCGACAACTCCGGCGACCGCGAACCGGTTCGGGAGATCGTCCGGATGCTCGTCGAGCTACGGTTGCGGCCCTTCGAGCACAACCTGCGGACGGGCACACCTGTGGTGGGGGACCGGACAGTGGTGCCGTTCCGGCCGGAATGGGCGGCGGAGGCGGCGAGGGCGACGGCGAGGTTGCGTCACGTGCTGGGGGACGTCGCGACCCGCATCGATCACGTGGGCCCCACCGCGGTCGACGGTCTCGATGCGCCGGACATCGTGGACCTGCAGGTGACGGTGCCCAACGAGGCGACCGTGGAGCGTGCGCTGGCGCTCCTGACCGGTGCGGGATACGTCCGTGACCGCTCCGCCGAACGTCCTCTCCTGCACTGGTGTGACCCCGCCCGGCCACTCGAGGTGTCGATCCTCGCCGAGGACGATCCGGAACACGAGTTCGCCCTGCTGATGGCAGAGGCCATCGGTTCGGATCCGAGCGCGCGGGTGGAGTACTCGGAGATCCTCCGCCGGGCCGACCGCGAGGAGACCCGGGAGTGGGAGCGGACCCTCTGTGAGGCGTCGGACCGCTGAGCGGTCACCCGGCGCGGTCACCCCGCCCTGCTCACCTCTCCCTGTTCACGCCGCCGCGGTCACTCCGTCGGGACCGCACCGTCGACGAGTTCCGACACCGGGACGTGCCTGATCACCTCGGAGGTGGCGGGCCCGGCGGGGGCCGCGGCTCTGCGGAGGGTGCTCGGGAAGACCTCGGACAGACTGGTGCGCACGAGGAACACATTGTAGGCGTTCCACGTGGTGACCAGGTAATACAGATCGTCACCCTGGGCCCACGGATGCATGAACGCGCCGTAGACGCCGGGGAGCATGGAGTAGTCCACGAGGACTGTGGGCCCTGTCCAGGGGCCCTCCGGCCGGTCCGCGGTGCGGAGCACGACGGAGTTGAAGCCCTGGGAGTACATCGCGGTGTACTTGCCCAGATAGTTGTTCCACATCACGGAGAGTTCGCTGGCCGGGCGGGGCAACACCTGCTCGGCGTTCCCCGGGTCGACGACCCAGTCCGTGCCGTCCCAGTACCGGTAGGCGGCCGGATCGAGGACCCCCGCGGCGGGCGGGGCTCCGTCGGTGCCGTCGAGGTCCTCCGCCGACGGCGATCCGGCGAGCGGTACGCGGGCGAGGATCGCGGCACCCTGGCGCCCTGACGGAGTGAGGTACTCATAGAGGTGATCGTCGGCCTTGAGATAGGAGCTCATCTGCGAGTCCCGCCAGGCGGCGTCCACGGGGGGTGCACCCTCGCCGACCGGGACCGCAGAGGTGATCGGCCGGGCCAGAGTGGGTACGACGGTCCAGTTCTCGCCGTTGTCCGTGGAGTAGGCCAACCCCGAGTAGTTGGTGGTCCACGAACCCGGTTGACCCCAGTTGGCGACCGACATGAAGCGCAGGTACTGGACCCCCTCCACCGAGATGCCCGCGGTCGGGATGATCGTGACCTCCCCGGGTAGCCCCGAACGGGGAACGAGGGACTTGGCCAGACCGTCGGGACCGGTCGCCGCTGAGTCGATGGTCACTCCGTCCGACAGGTCGTCGTCAGGGGAACGGAACAGGACGTTCGACCGCCACTGGCTACCCGGGATGGTGCAGTCACCCATGGTGTCGCCGAACGCCATGAGGATTTGCGGATCGGTGGGGTCTCCGTTGTCCCACATGATGCCGAGATCGGTTCCGGCCACCCCGTAGCGGCTGATCGACTCGGTGGGACTCGTGGGTCCGGTGACGAGCTGGAGGAACTGCGTGGGACCGCGGAGGACGGGGACGGTGCCCTCCTCCCCGGTGATCCACGGGGGCATCCCGTAGACGGATCCGGTCACCGTGTTCAGGGAGCCCGAGAGTCCGTTGCCCAGGGACCCGGTCTCCAGTTGCTGCACGAGTGAGCCCGAGCGGTCCGCCGAGCCCATGGCCCGCGAGGCGGACCCGAGTGAGCCGGAGGAACCCGAACCGAGAGACGCCAGCGAACCCCCCGCCATGCCGGCGCCGGTCTGGTTCTCGAGCAGGGACCCGAAGTTGCCGAACATCTCGCTGCACGGGCCGGCCGTGGCGGTGCCGACCCCGGTGGTGGCCAGCGTGGCGACGGACGCCGTCACCGCGGCCAGCCCCGTCGCGGCCAGCCGCGATAGAGCGCGGCTCATCTCAGGCCCCCGGGATCGGGAGACGCTCGACGAGCACGGTCTCACCGGTCTCGGCCGGATCTGGGGTGTCACGGGTCCAACTGTCGTCGGCGGTACGCATCCGGGCGTTGGGGTCCGGCAACGTCCGCGCCGGGATCCGGTTCAGGTCGGTCTTCATGAGGAACACGTTGTAGGCGTCCCAGGTGGACATGGTGAAGTACAGGTCCGAGCCCACCGTCTCTACCGCCGGGCTCCAGGGGTGGATGAACGCGCCGTACAGGGTGGGCACGTGGGCGTACGACAGCAGGATGTCCTCGCCCGACCAAGGCCCCTCGGGGGTCGCGGCCTGCCGCATGACGATGTCGTTGTTCGCGTTGGTGTACAGAGCGATGAAGCGCCCCAGCCGCGGGCTCCACGACACGGAGAGCTCACTCACGCGGGCGGGGATCACCGGGGCGGTGGCCCGGTGGTCGGCCACCCACCCGGTCCCGTTCCAGAATTCGTAGGCCGACATGTCCTCGATCGAGCCCGCGGGGACCCGGGCGAGGGTCGCGGCACCACTGCGGCCCGACGGGGTCAGGTATTCGTAGACGTACCCGTCGTGCTCGAGGAAGGCGCTCATCTGACCGGCGGTATGGGTCGTGTGCGGGGCGCCCAGGGACGGCGGGATGAGCTGAGCACTCCCCGTGCCCGTGCGCGCGGTGCCCGACACGGGCGTCCAGTTCTCCCCGTTGTCCTCCGAGGCCGCGAGTGCGGAGTAGTTGGTGATCCACTCGCCGGGGGCACCCCAGCTGGCCACTGACATGTAGCGCAGGTACTGGGTGCCGTCCACCTGCACACCCGCGGTCGGGATCACCGTGACCTCACCGGGCAGACCGGAGCGGGGGAGGATGGACTTGGCCAGTCCCGGCCCCTCCATCGGTGCGTCGTCGATACGCATCCCGTCCGACAGGGTGCGGTCGGACGAGCGGAACAGGATGTTGCTGCGCCACTGGTCTCCCGGAAGACTGCAGTCGCCCATGGTGTCGCCGAGAGCCATCAACACCTGCGGGCTGGAGGCGTCGCCGTTCTCCCAGAGGATTCCCAGGTCGGTGCCGGAGATCCCGAAGCGTTCGACCGTCTTGTTGGGACTGGTGGGTCCGGTGAGTAACTCCACCGTCGTGGTGCGTCCCTGCAGGACGGGGATGTAGCCGCTGTCCCCGGTCGCCCACGGGGTGGCTGGAGTTGCGGCAGGTGTTCCGAGGGATCCGGAGCCGGAGCCGGAGCCTCCACCGGCCGGGGGCCACGGGTCACAGGGCGCGGCGGCCGCGACGGGGGAGAGGACGGTGAGCGCCCCTGCCGCGAGTGTCGCGGCGGTCGCCGTCGCGAACGGCCCAGTCCGGAGGCGGGGACGATGGGTACGACGACGATTGAGGGTCCAGGCCACGGGGTTCTCCAGACGAGACAGCATAGGGTTAGCGAGCTTGGGCGCAGTGTAGTTGTCGCCTCTGACATCCGAGGGACATCGCTGTCGGGCGGGGGTGTGCGGAGCCTCGTAGGCTGAGGGTATGGCATTCGCGACCGAGATCCCCGACGACGGGATCCCCGCAGACCCGACCGTCCTCTCCTATTCCGAGTTCCGTCCCATCGGGGATGTCGAGCGCACCACCGACCGGTTCGAGGTGGTCAGCGAGTTCGTCCCGTCCGGGGACCAGCCGACGGCGATCGCCGAGCTCACCGAGCGGCTGGGGCGGGGAGAGCGGGACATCGTGCTGCTCGGGGCCACCGGTACCGGTAAGTCCGCCACGACGGCCTGGCTCATCGAGCAGGTCCAACGGCCGACCCTGGTGATGGCCCCCAACAAGACCCTCGCCGCGCAGTTGGCCAACGAGTTGCGGGAGATGCTGCCCAACAACGCCGTCGAGTACTTCGTCTCCTACTACGACTACTACCAACCCGAGGCGTACATCGCCCAGACGGACACCTTCATCGAGAAGGACTCGTCCATCAACGACGACGTGGAGCGGCTCCGGCACTCCGCGACGTCGTCGTTGCTGTCGAGGCGCGACGTCGTCGTCGTCAGTTCGGTCTCGTGCATCTACGGTCTGGGCACACCACAGTCCTACCTGGACAGGTCCGTCTCCCTGGCCGTGGGCCAGGAAGTCGAACGCGACCGGTTGCTGCGGTTGCTGGTGGACGTGCAGTACGAGCGCAACGACGTCTCGATGACACGCGGGACGTTCCGCGCCAAGGGTGACACGGTCGACATCATCCCCACCTACGAGGAGCTCGCCGTGCGCATCGAGTTCTTCGGTGACGAGGTCGACGCCCTCTATTACATCCACCCCCTGACCGGAGACGTCGTCCGGAAGGTCGACGAGGTACGGATCTTCCCCGCGACGCACTACGTCGCCGGACCCGACCGCATGGCCAGGGCCATCGCCTCGATCGAGGAGGAACTGGAGGTGCGGCTGGCGGAGCTGGAGAACCAGGGCAAACTCCTGGAGGCCCAACGACTGCGGATGCGCACCTCGTACGACATCGAGATGATGCAGCAGGTCGGATTCTGTTCCGGCATCGAGAACTACTCGCGGCACATCGACGGTCGCGCAGCGGGCAGCTCCCCGGCCACGTTGATCGACTACTTCCCCGAGGACTTCCTCACGGTCATCGACGAGTCCCATGTGACCGTTCCCCAGATCGGCGCGATGTTCGAGGGCGACGCCTCCCGCAAGCGCAATCTCGTGGACTTCGGTTTCCGGCTCCCGTCAGCGCTCGACAACCGACCGCTCACCTGGGAGGAGTTCTCCGACCGGGTCGGTCAGACCGTGTACCTGTCGGCCACCCCCGGCGCGTACGAGATGGGACGGACGGGGGGCGAGTTCGTCGAACAGGTCATCCGTCCCACCGGGCTGGTGGACCCGAAGATCGTCGTCAAGCCCACCAAGGGGCAGATCGACGATCTCCTCGGTGAGATCCGCGCCCGGGCCGATCGGGACGAGCGGGTGCTGGTGACCACCCTGACCAAGAAGATGTCCGAGGACCTCACGGACTACCTGCTGGAACTCGGTGTGCGTGTGCGCTACCTGCACTCGGAGATCGACACCCTGCAGCGGGTGGAGCTGCTCCGCGACCTGCGACGCGGCGAGTACGACGTCCTGGTGGGCATCAACCTGCTCCGGGAGGGACTCGACCTCCCCGAGGTCTCGCTGGTGGCGATCCTCGACGCCGACAAGCAGGGTTTCCTCCGGTCGGCCACCTCGCTCATCCAGACCATCGGCCGTGCGGCCCGCAACGTCTCCGGCGAGGTCCACATGTACGCGGACTCCGTCACCGAGGCGATGCGACAGGCCATCGAGGAGACCGACCGTCGACGCGAGAAGCAGGTCGCGTACAACACCGAGCACGGCATCGACCCGCAGCCCCTGCGGCGCAAGATCGCCGACATCCTCGACAGGGTCGGGGAGGACAAGGACGGGGAGTCGTCCTCCGATCCGCGGGACCGCCCCGAGCTCGTGGGTGCACGGGCGGCGGGGGAGTCGGCGCGGCCACGGAAGGAACTCGAGAAACTCATCGGGGAGATGACCGAGCAGATGATGTCGGCGGCAACGGACCTACGGTTCGAGTTGGCGGGACGGCTCCGGGACGAGATCGCCGAGCTGCGCAAAGAGCTCAAGGGGATGCGCGAGGCGGGAATCGACTGACCCGTCACTGTGACGTCGCGCGCTTACCGGGCACGGCGGGGACCCACGCGCACTACGCTGGGTAGAACTTGTTGCCGACGAGAGGAAGAGAATTGAGCGCCTACAAGAAGGTGGTCGTGGGTACGGACGGCTCGGAGTCGTCCTACCGGGCCGTCGATCGTGCCGCGTCGCTTGCCGCCGACGAGTCCGCGACCCTCGTGATCGCCTGCGCCTACGTGCCCGCCGATCCGCGTTCGGTCAGCCAGGCCGCCGATCAGCTGGGCGACGACGCCTATCAGATCCGCGGTGACAACCCGGCCGAGGACATCGTCCGGACCGCCAAGGACCGGGCGGTCGCCGCAGGGGCGTCGACGGTCGAGGCGCGCACCGTCAAGGGCGCGCCGGTCGAATCGCTCATCAAGCTGGCCGACGAGGTGGACGCGGATCTGCTCGTCGTGGGGAACAAGGGCCTCAACTCGCTGACCGGCCGGCTCCTGGGGTCGGTGCCCGCGGATGCGGCCCGCCGGGCCGTCTGCGACGTGCTCATCGTCCACACGACCTGAGCCGGCGGGCGACCCGGGTCCGGGCGACCCGGATCGGTGAACCGGGGAGCGTCAACCGCAGAGGTGGGCCCGGCTCGCATCGATGATGGCCCGGCCCACCTCCGCGGTGTCGCGCTCCGGATCCTGCGCGGCGATCGCGCTGGTGAGCGGGCGGAGGTGATCGAGGATGGTCTCGGTGTCGGACCCGTCGGAGATGCTCCGACAGATCCCTATCCCCACCTCGACGGTGGTGGCCGCGGTCATCTCCGTGGGTAGTCCGAACGCCGTCAGGTCGTCGAGGAAATCCTGCTCGCTGCCGTTCCTGGCAGGGCCTCTCGGGCCGACGGCGGCGGGCCCCCCGGCCTCGGCCTCGGCGCCCTGACCGGTGGTCTCCGCTCTCACGGTCCGGTCGGTCGCCTCCTCCGCGGGCCCGCAACCGCCGCCCACCGCGAGGACCGCGCACAACGCCACGGCGGCCGGGATCCGCACCGCGTGGTCGCTCATGCGCTGAGCTCCTCTGTGTCGTCGGAGACGGACTCGCGGATCCGTGAGAGCAGTGGCCCGAACCGACCGGGCTGGACGAGGACCAGTTCCTGGGTGGCGCGGGTGGCCCCCACGTACAGATCCTGGAGCCCCTGCGGCGAACGTCCGAGGACGTGCTCCGGATCGACCACCACCACCACGTCGAACTCGAGTCCCTTGGCCAGGGCCAGGGGGAGGACCGAGGCGTCGGGGCGCGCCGCGATCACGGTGTCCCTGAGGGCGGCGATCCCGGGGGCGTTCTCGTGCCCGAGGTCATCGGGGAGGAGCACGGCCACGGCCCGGTCCTCCGGCACGAGGGAGACCTCGTCGGCCACCACCCGGCCCACCGAGCCCGTGTCGGTCTCGAGCCACGCGACAGGCCGTCGGCCCGCACGTACCGGGCGCGGCGAGGTCGCCCCCGGGTCGATCTGCGCGAGCAGCTGTTCCGCGACCGCGGAGACTGTCTCCGGGGTGCGGTAGTTGACGGTGAGCTCGCAGAGGACCCACCGGTCGTCCACGTACGGCGAGAGCGCGTCCTCCCACGAGTCGATGCCCGCAGGGCTGGAGGTCTGGGCGACGTCCCCGACGAGGGTCATCCAGCGGTTGGGGGAGCGACGCATCAGCGCGCGCCACGCCATGGCGGACAGCTCCTGCGCCTCGTCGACGATCACGTGACCGAACGCCCACGTCCGATCCGCGCCGGCACGATCCGCGACGGTGAGGTCCGAGTCCGCACTGTGCCGCCGGGCGAGCGACTCCGCGTCGACCACGTCGTACGCCATGAGGACCTCCGGGTCCAGGTCGTCCTCGATGTCCTGGACCGCCGACCCGGTGAGGATCTCGAGCGCCTCCTCCGCCTGACGGACCTGTTCTGCCCAGGCTCGGTCCGCCTCGTTGCCCTCCTCGGTGGGGTCCTCGCCCAGCAGTTCGGCGAGTTCGTCGAGGAGCGGGACGTCGGCCACCGAGAACGCCCCACCGTCGGCGCGGAAGAGGGCCTCCTGGTCCTCGGCCACATAGTCGCCGGCCGCCTCGGAGATCCGCTCGCGGCTGGAGAACAGGTCGGCCAACAATTGCTCCGGCCGCAGGGTGGGCCACCAGTCGTCGATCGCGTCGAGGACCTCGGGCGCGCGTTCGACCTCGGTGCGCAGCGCGGCCCGGTCCTCCGCGTCCAGCAGCGGCCGGGCGGGGTCCCCGAGATCCCCGACCCCGTCGCCCTCGGGGGACCAGGCGGCGTCCTCCGCGTGCCCGACGGGATCGGTCAGGGACA
>NZ_JAALEE010000256.1:0-1309 GCF_014145265.1 Dietzia sp. CW19
GCGCCGACAAGGTGGACACCAAGGACCTCCGCAAGTCCGTCGAGTCGGCCAAGAAGAAGGCCCGGAAGGACGCCCGCAAGAAGGTCACCACCGCCAAGAAGACGAGTGACCGCGCCCGGAGCAAGGCCGCGGCCGCCATCCGGCCCTGACGATCCGCTCCCCCGGTGCCCGCGCACCGGAAGTCGACGACCCCGCCCCCACGGGCGGGGTCGTCGGCGTCGGTGGGCCCTGCGCGAGACCCGGTAGCCTGGTTGTCCTGCACTGCGCGGTACACCCACCCGATGCGCAGTCCCCACCCGAGAGGAGCGCGCATGACGGGATACGACGCCGTCGACGAGGAACAGCGCCACCTCGGCCGTCTCCTCGATCGTCTCGAGGAACTCCGGGCCGACACCCGGGCCCGCCTCGACGCCGTCCTCCGGGGCACGGGGGGAACTCCTCAGGCGCGATCGGAGCGGGAGTCGTTCGCGCGGCTCTATTCGTCTGAGTTGGCGGCGTTCAACGCCGCCAACCTGGGCCTGTACTTCGGTCGGCTGGACATGGAGGACGGAGAGGTCCGGAGGATCGGGCGCGTGGGACTGAGGGACGACGACGAGGACCTCACCCCGCTCCTGCTGGACTGGCGCGCGGACCACAGCCGCCCGTTCTATCTGGCCACCACCGCCCGCCCCGAGGGCGCACACCGTCGTCGTCATCTCCGCACGATCGGCAGGAGGGTCATCGGGGTCCACGACGAGTACCTCACCGCACCGGTCGACGGTGAGGTGCCGGAGGACCACGACGACGTCGTGGGGGAATCCGCCCTGCTCGAAGCCCTGGACAGCGCGCGCTCCGCTCACATGACGGACATCGTCGCGACCATCCAACGCGAGCAGGACGAGATCATCCGCAACCCCCACGCCGGTGTCCTGGTGGTCCAGGGCGGGCCGGGGACGGGGAAGACCGCCGTGGCCCTTCACCGTGCGGCCTATCTGCTCTACACGCACCGCCGGAGGCTCGACCGCAGCGGAGTGCTCATCGTGGGGCCCAACGCGCGGTTCCTCGACTACATCGCACGCGTCCTGCCGTCGCTCGGCGAGTCGGGAGTCGTCCTGCGCACACTCGCCGACCTCTACCCCGGGGTCCGTGCCACCGGTTCGGAGACTCTCCGCGGCGAGGAGGTCAAGGGCTCGGCGGACATGGTCGACATCCTCAAGGCCGCCGTCCGCGCCCGCCAGTTCGCCCCGGGGGCGGACGTGGTGGTGCGGTGCGAGGGACACGACCTCGTCCTCACGCCCGCGGTGGTCCGCGCCGCCCGCGGCCGGGCCCG